>JANPBK010000046.1:0-44132 GCA_031430395.1 Cyclobacteriaceae bacterium | reverse complement strand
GGATGCGGGTAAGACATGGAAAAAAATGGGGCTCGAAGCAACTCAACATATATCACGAATTGCGATTGATCCTAGAGATCCCAATATCGTTTATGTAGCGGCTCAAGGTGCATTGTATGGTCATAACAAAGAAAGAGGTGTGTTTAAATCTACCAATGGAGGCGTGACCTGGACAAATGTTTTGTATGTAGATGATAAAACGGGATGTGTAGAACTTTCGATGGACATGAATAATCCTCGCATTTTATATGCTGCGATGACGGAGTATGGCCGCTTGCCTTGGAAAGTAATTAGTGGCGGACCTTCCAGCGGTCTTTATAAATCAACGGATGGCGGTGCCTCGTGGAACAAAATTCATAAGGGCCTCCCCAAAGAATTGGGCAAGATGGCGGTTTCTGTTTGTCGTTCTAATTCAGAACGTGTCTATGCGCTCATAGAAAGCGATTCAGATAAAGAATTAGGCGGTCTATTTGTATCGACAAATGCAGGTGATAGCTGGGACCGAATGACCAATGACCATCGCTTATTGCAACGGGCCTGGTATTACATAGAATTATTTACCGATCCGAAAGACGAGTTAACCCTATATGTCATGAGTGCCCCTGCCCTGCGCTCGATTGATGGAGGAAAAACCTGGGAAGACATTTCATCCACCCATGGCGATTATCACAACTTGTGGATCAATCCGAATAATTCAAAAAACATGATTATTTCTGATGATGGTGGTTCAGCCATTACCGTCAACGGTGGAAAAACCTGGTCCTCCGAAGACAACATGCCAACAGCACAATTTTATCGAATCAATGTAGATAATAGTTTCCCTTATCGTATTTATGGTGGACAACAAGACAACTCATCTGTGTCTATTGCTCATCGCAATATAGCCGGTCGGGGAATTACAACTTCTAATTGGACATCATCTGCCGGAGGCGAAAGTGCATTCCTTGCTTTTAATCCGGACGACCCCAGATATGTAATGGGAGGAAGTTATGAAGGTACCATTGAAATACTAGATACCAAGTCCCAAGCGGGAACGAGCATCATGGCAGCACCCATAGAATATTTAGGCATGGATGCAAAAGATATGAAGTATCGATACAATTGGAACGCACCGATCATTTGGTCCAAGCATGAGCCGAATACGTTCTACCATGGTTCGCAATATTTGTTACGCACAACGGATATGGGAATCAGCTGGACAGAAGCATCCCCTGATCTCACGCGAAATGACAAAAGCAAACAAGGTAAGAGCGGTGGCCCCTATACCAATGAAGCTGTAGGTGCAGAAAATTATGGAACACTGAGTTATGTTATAGAATCTCCCCAGGAGAAAGGAGTGATCTGGACAGGAAGTGATGATGGACTGGTTCATATCACAAGAGATGGTGGAAGTACCTGGCAGAATGTAACACCGGTAGGGCTACAAGAATGTCTGATCAACTCCATTGAAGTTTCTCCACATGATAAAGCAACAGCTTACATTGCCACTACTCGTTATAAGTTCAACGACCATGCGCCAAGCATTTATAAAACAACCGACTACGGCAAGACGTGGACAAAAATTAGTAACGGCTTACCTAACAATGCTTTTACACGCGTAGTGCGTGAAGATGAGGTGCGTAAAGATTTACTTTTTGCAGGTACTGAACTAGGTGTGTTCGTGTCGTGGAATGGGGGAAAAGAATGGTCTTCCTTTCAACTCAATTTACCTATTGCACCGATTACAGATTTAAAAATTAATCAAGGTGATCTCATTGCAGCCACTTCAGGAAGATCGTTCTGGATATTAGATGATCTCGGTTTGTTACGTCAGTATAAGAATGGGGACAATGCCTTTACTCTTTTACAGCCGGAACCGACTATACTCACTAATTCTTCAAGTGAACTGGACAAGACTGGCGATGAGGTGACTGGAACCAACGCCTATCGCGGAGTAAATCCTGCAAGTGGTGCTGTAATCTATTACGTCTTACCGGCCTTGGGGGAGAAAGATCAAATTGAAATGGAAATTAGAGATGCAGCAGGTGAATTAGTTCGCTCTTTTAGTTCACAAGCAGATAGCACGTTCAAGCAAACAAGTGGAGGCCCAAAAGCCAATCCCACGTTATCCAAAGATAAAGGACTCAATCGCTTTGTCTGGAATCTTCGCTACGCTACGATGACTGGTGTGCCGAATGTATTTGTGGAATACAATTTTAGTGGCCATAAAGCTTCACCGGGTAAATATACTGTCATGCTGAAATGGAAGGATAAATCAACTTCCTCCTCGGTTGAGATATTGCCTAATCCTTTATACAACATTGACGCTAAAACCTATCAGGAATATCATCAGTTGATGAGTACGATGGAATCAGAACTTAGCCGCATGCATACCTTGGTGAGGTTGATGAATGACAAAATGGACCAAGTGAATCAATTAATCAAAACACTTCCATCCGATGCTAAATATTCAATCCTCAAGAAAGATGGTGCGGCACTCGTTCAACGAATGAAGCAGTGGGATGAGGCAATGGTACAACGTAAATCAAAAGCCTATGATGATATGGAGAACTTTCCGAATAAGTTTACCTCCAATTATATGTTTATGATTAATCAGGCAGAAAGCGATTTGCCAAGAGTAACCACTCCTATCTTAACTCGATTGAAAGAATTGAATGCGGTTTGGTCTGGCTTGGAGACCCAAGCCAAGCAAATCCTCGAAAGCGACCTACCTACCTTTAATAAACAACTTTGGGAGGCTGGAATAGGAGCTGTTTGGGTCAAATAAAAAGTATTTCAATTTTCATGAATCTTGTTAGTGGCACTTAATGTGCGAGCGTAGGACGCGGTGGACTCAATAGGCACAATCGAATGGTATAGTCTATAGTGAGCCACAATTTGAAAGAATTCTTCTTAATGAAGTCTATTTGAGATAGCAGTATCTTATAATCTCTGACTTTAGGAAATCCTTTTGAGAATGCAATACCTTCGAAAAAGAAATACTTTTATAAAGATGCGATGTCTATTTATTTAATGAACCAAACCAAACCGGCTTATTTCTTCAAGATTCTTCCAATGAACTTTCCCGATTTTGCCCAAATAGAATTTGTATTTAATTGATCTTCATTCGCAATACCACTCAGATCATTGATGATCATATTCGCAGCACGCTTGAAGTAGTAACTCAATGATCTTTCATGAATGAATGTGATAGAACCTATGAAAAGCCAAATCATGAGGAAAAATCATATGGTTACAATAATCATGTTGTTTGAGTTATCAGATGAAATCATCTGATATGCAAAATATAATGCCGCGGTAATCGAGATAAAAAACGCCACTCTAAACACAGGCAAATAAGAAGCTTTGAATTTTAATTTCGTATTTCCGTCTGATGAGTTTTCGAAATAAATAAGGATAACAGGTGTAGTGCTACGCTGAGGAAAATAGATGTGGTCGCTGTTGAGTTTAACTCTAAAGTAGTTAATGAATGGTTTAAATATTGCAGAAGGATACTTCAAGTAATAAAATGGGACGATTATCTGTGAACTTCTTAGAATAGAAATTAACATTCGAACTTTCCCATAAATCTCGTCTTGTGAACAATCTGCCTGATAAATAAGGGCCTTAGGGGTCTCTTCAATTTTTGTAAATTTCATATCGAAACTGTTCAGCAGAGGATGGTTTTAAACGCAGCCAAATGTTTAGGTTGCTCATCAAAAATAATAAATAGCTGTAACAGTTTACTTCGTACGATCAGCAGCAGTGAGCCGATTCACACTCAATTAAAGAACACGGGGATGAAAAACCGACATTCTATGAACTAGCATAGACTGATAAAACCTTAAAACCTTTCAAAACTCTATGCGTTGTAGCCTGAAATTTGAAACCTGAAATTCGTATTTTTGCATCCTAATCTTATCAATTATGCCAGGATCTGAACTGTTTGGAATAGAAGAGCGCAAAGAAGTAGATGATGTCATGCAAACGGGCATCCTTTTTCGCTATAACCATGATGCGCTACGCAACAATATTTGGAAAGCCCGCGAGTTTGAAGCGGAAGTAAAAAAAGTAACGGGCGCAAAGTTTGCCCATGCTGTATCGAGTGGCTCTACGGCCGTTTCGTGCGCGCTGGTTGCCGCAGGCATAGGTGCCGGAGACGAAGTAATCGTGCCTCCGTTTACCTACATCGCATCGGTAGAAGCGGTGTTGTTTGCTGGTGGATTGCCGGTATTTGCGGAGATCGATGAATCACTTTGTTTAAGCCCCGAAGGAATTCGGGCGGCAATTACCCCTAAGACAAAAGCGATCATGCTCGTACACATGTGTGGTGGCATGGCGAAGCTGGACGAGATATTGAAAATTTGCAAAGAACATAATCTGACATTGATTGAAGATGCCGGCCAGGCATTTGGTGCTTCATATAAAGGCACTTCGGTAGGCTTGTTTGGAAAAACGGGCTGCTACTCGTTCGACTTTTTCAAAATTGCTACCTGTGGCGAAGGCGGTGTGATGGTGACCAACGATGAGCAAGCTTATCGCCATGCCGATAGTTTTTCAGATCATGGCCATGACCACGTAGGCAATAACCGAGGAATGGAAAATCATCCCATCGTTGGTTTCAATTATCGCATCGGAGAAATCAATGCAGCCATTGGTTTGGCGCAGACACGCAAAGTCCCATTCATTTTAGAGAAAAACCGCAACAACAAAGCGATACTGACGAACGAGCTTACAAAAATTGAAGGTGTAAGCTTTAGTACACTGGCGGACCCTGTCGGAGACTCCGCTACTTTTTTAAATATTTTGATGCCCGATACCGAAGCAGCAAAACGAACTGTGGATGAGTTTAACAAGGCAGGTGTCGCTGGTTTTAACTATTGGTTTACGAACATGTATCATTTCATCAACCAATGGAATCATTTGAAAGATTTAAAAACAGCTTCAAAACTTGCTATTCATTTACTGGGCGCTCCACAAGACTATAACAACTTACATTTACCAAAATCTCAAGAAACAGTTGGCCGATTGATCTCTTTTGGTATTCGGTGCACGTGGAAGGAAGAGGAAGTAAAAGCGCTGGTCCAAAAAATTTCTGGTTGTATTAAAAACGCCTTAGCTCCTGTTCATGCATAAAAATTTTAAAGGAATTGAAAAGACCGTATTTGGTCGTGGCAGTTTTAACCAGCTCGGTGAAATTGTAGAAGCACAGCGCCATCAGAACGATGGGTTTATGCTGTATCTAGTCGATAACTATTTCAAGGGAAAAGAACTGGCGAACCGTATCCCCATGAAAGCAGGCGATACAATCATGTATATTGATGTAGATCAATTCGAACCAACGACACAACAAATCGATTCGATTCGTGATTCGGTTAAGAAAACAAGAGGAATACCTGCGGCTGCCATTGGCATTGGAGGTGGATCGATCATGGACATTGCAAAAGCTGTTTCATTGATGTTTACCAACGAGGGTTCTTCTCAATTGTATCAGGGCCTAAATTTGATTAAGAAGCCAGGTATCTACCACATTGGGGTACCAACTATTTCTGGCACCGGTGCTGAAGTCTCAATGACTGCAGTGCTTACCGGTCCTGAAAAAAAATTAGGATTGAAATGTGAGTGGACGGTCTTCAATCAAGTAATATTGGATCCCGATTTGATTGCAAGTGTACCACGCAATTGGTGGTTTTACACCGGTATGGACACGTACATCCATTGCATTGAATCTGAAAACGGAACGTTGAACAATGCATACAGTCATGCATATGCAGAACAAAGTTTAAAGCTCTGCAGAGAAATATATTTAGGTGACAATAGTGGTCAGACTGCCGACAACGATGATAAGTTAATGGTCGCTTCGCTCATGGGTGGATTGAGTCTAACCTATTCGGAAGTAGGCGTTTGCCATGCCTTATCTTATGGCCTTTCAAAAATATTAGGTACCCGCCATTGCTATGCGAATTGTATCGCCTTCAACCATCTCGGAGATTTCTATCCGGAAGGAGTGAAAGAATTTAAAACGATGATTGCCAAACATAAAATTGATTTACCTCAAGGTCTATCCAAAGATTGGACAGATGATCAGATCACCAAGATGGCGCATGTATCCTATAACCTCAGCCATATGTGGAATCATGCTATTGGAACGGATTGGAAAGAGAAGGTGACAATCGATAGCATTGAGAAACTTTTTAGAAGGTTATAAAAATGCTAAATGGTAAATGATGAATGTTAAATAAATGGGCGGTCCTGCATTACCCATTTAACATTCTTCATTTACCATTTTACCCATGTTTCGCTTCAAACAATTCTCCGTAGAAGATAATCGTTGCGCCATGAAAGTGGGTACGGATGCGGTATTACTCGGAGCTTGGGTGGACGTTTCAAAAGCACAAAAAATTTTAGATGTTGGCACAGGATGTGGCATCATTGCTTTGATGCTGGCTCAACGCACCTTGGCAGATGTCATGATCGAAGGCATTGAAATTGCTGAACAAGATGCTGAACAAGCTATTGAAAATACTCACAAGTCACCTTGGTCAAAGCGAATAAAAGTAACTCATAAATCACTTCAAGAATTCAATACCACTACCTCTTTCGATTTGATCGTTAGCAATCCACCCTACTTTATCAATAGTCAATTACCCCCGGCACATTATCGGGCCAAAGCGAGACATACTCAATCATTGAGTTATCAAGAGTTAATCGATCATTCTATCCGGCTTTTAAAAAAAGAAGGAAGATTAGCGGTGGTACTTCCTTACACTGAGGGAAAAAACTTTGTGAATCTTGCCTCGCATAGAGGACTTATTTGCATTCGACAGTTGGCATTTTATTCGAGGAGTGAAAAACCACAAGAACGGTGGCTATTTGAGTTTTCCATTAATCCACATCCTCTAACCAAGGAAACGTTGATCCTTCATGGAGAGGGCGAAACATGGTCTGACGAATACAAAATGTTAACCCACGATTTCTATATCAATATCTAAAACATAGACTCCTAACCATCCATCAAATTCTATCTAAAGAAATTCACAAAAAATGGTATCATTACCTCCCAATTATAATTCTGAAATGTGAGGCATCCCCTCTTCATCTTATTTTTCCTGTTCGTTTTTTCGAAAGCCTGGTGCCAGTTACCCGGTTTACATATACAACGATCCATCTCCCCCATTACTATTGACGGAATAATGGATGAAGAAGCATGGAAAGATGCCGAAGTAGCTACCCAATTTAAACAGCTATTCCCGTTTGATTCCTCATATGCTGCTGTGCCTACAGAAATTAGAATGACTTATGATGATAACTTTATCTATGTATATGCCATCATGCATAACACCGGTAAGCGGACTTATGTAACACCTTCTCTAAAACGCGACTATCGAGGAGCCGGTATCGATGGATTGTCAATGGTTTTTGATACCTATAAAGATCGTACGAATGGCTTCCTTTTTGGAATCAATCCATTTGGCGTGCAACGCGAAGGGTTGATCTCTAACGGTGGAAGTCAATCGGATGATTTAAATCTGAGTTGGGATAACAAGTGGTTCTCTGAAGCAAAAATTTTAGATGACCGATGGGTATGCGAAGTGGCCATTCCGTTTAAAACCATTCGGTTTAAAGAAGGTTTGGATTCCTGGTATGTTAACTTTTATCGGATAGATAGTTATTACAATGAACAAAGTACATGGTCCCCCATTCCGCGTTCCTATAATCCGGCAAGTCTGGCATTTTCTCGAAACTTAAATTGGGATAAGCCGCTGGAACATCCGGGAGGAAATATTTCAGTTATTCCCTACATGGCTGCAAAAAACATTGACAACTTTCAAGATAAAATTCCTACTGACCGTACTGCGTCTATTGGTGGAGATGTTAAAATTGCAGTGGGTCCAGCTTTAAATCTGGACCTCACAGTCAACCCTGATTTTTCTCAAGTCGAAGTCGATCAGCAAGTCACCAATTTAAGTCGTTTCGAAATTTTTTATCCTGAGAAAAGACAATTTTTCTTAGAAAATGCTGACTTGTTTGGCAGCTTTGGGTATAGCAATATGCGACCATTCTTTTCAAGGAGAATTGGTGTAACCCAGGATCCGTCCACAGGTCAAAATATTCAAAATCAAATTTATGGGGGAGCCCGGCTAAGCGGTAAGATTAACAACAATTGGAGAGTAGGGGTATTAACAATGCAAGCAGCTAAAGATGAATCCATTAAACTTCCTTCCACCAACTATACAGTGGTAGCCATTCAAAGAAAAATATTTGCTCGCTCGAATATTGGTCTAATGATGATTAACAAGCAAGCCTTTCAGGATTCAATCAATACAGATTATAAACTCATGCCTACCAATTATAATCGCCTTATAGGAATTGATTATAATCTTGCATCAAAGAATAACCGATGGAACGGCAAAGCCTTTTATCACCGATCCTTTACACAAGATAAAAAAGACAGTGCCTATGCCGCGACCGTTGCCTTCGTTTACAACGTACCTAAATTAGAAATAAGTTTTTTAGTACAAACCGTTGGAGCAAACTATGATCCACAAGTGGGCTTTGTTCCTCGTAAACGATTCAATAGAATCGCTCCAGAATTATATTACAGTTGGTATCCTAAATCAAAAATTGTAAATAAACACGGGCCTGGTTTTGATATAGATGTCATCGGGAATGACCTATTCGGAGTAACAGATTGGGATGCGAATATATGGTATCGAGTAGGTTTTCAAAACACTTCCAATTTTTTTATGAGGATTCGTAGAGATTACACCTATCTCTTTAGTCCCTTTGACCCTTCTCGAAGCAATGGATTGCAATTACCACAAGGAAGTGAATTCTATTACAATTCAATCATTGCAAATTATCAGTCTGATGTTCGCAGGCGCTTTTTCTACAGTTTACAAACACGTTCCGGTCAATACTTCAATGGCCATCGATTAAATCTAGATGGAAACATTAGCTATCGCATTCAGCCCCATGCAGTATTATCTGTAGATTTTAGTCTGAACAGAATCAATTTGCCAAGCCCATATAAATCAGCAGATCTAGCGCTTATCAGTCCTAAATTTGATTTTACATTTACCCGCAAGTTATTCTGGACTACCTTCGTTCAATTCAATAGTCAAAATTCGAATCTTAATATTAATTCAAGATTACAATGGCGATTTAAACCAGCTTCAGATCTGTTTTTAGTTTACACTGATAACTATTTTGCAGAAGCAGGCAGGGAAGGTAATTTTCTCTACTTAGGTCAACCCAAACTCCGTGCAATAGTCCTCAAATTTACCTACTGGTTAAATTTGTAGAAATCTTTCTCACTCTATATCAATTAGTTATAAAAAATAAAATACGTGTTTAAACATATATTTTAGAACTTCCGTTATACTTGCACAAAACAAACAAAACCATGAAAAAATTTAACACACTATTACTAGCTCTATTAGTTGCTGGAACAGTCTCTGCTCAAACCACTTGGACCTTAGATAAAGGACATTCTAGTGTAGCCTTCAGTGTAACCCACATGGTGGTCTCAGAAACTACTGGAAACTTTAAAGATTTTGATGCTAAAGCAACAAGCAAGTCGGATGACTTTGTTGGTGCTGAGGTAGAATTCACAGCGAAGACTGCATCTGTTTTTACTGACAATGAAAAACGTGATGGCCATTTGAAATCAGATGATTTTTTCAACGCGGAAAAATTTCCTGAGATCAAATTCAAAGGAACTGTTGTGAAAGAAGGAGGTAAATACCAATTGAAAGGAGAACTGACGATGCGCGATGTTACAAAGCCAGTTTCATTTGACCTTACCTATGGTGGAAAAGTAAAGGCATACGGTGGCGAAAAAGCTGGTTTCAAATTTACGGGAAAAGTGAACCGTCAGGAATTTGGATTGAAATTTAACAAAGCACTAGAAGGCGGAGGTTTGGTAGTAGGCGATGAAGTAGAATTTACGTGTAAAATTGAGTTGAATAAAGCGGCTTAATCAGTCAAGTGTAAAAATCCATAGTCAACTCAAATTGGCTATGGATTTTTTTTCACAATATCCTTTAAATGAAAATCGAAGAAGAAATAAAGCAATCAAAATTTCGCAACGTGCACCACAAGGTAGCTGTCAACTTACTCTACACAGCAGCGTGGCTGGATGATCAAAACAAAAATTTCTTCAAAGAATACGGAATTACCAACCAACAATTCAATATCCTCCGCATCCTACGCGGGCAACTTCCTAATAAAATATCAGGTGCTGAAATCAAAAACAGAATGCTGGACAAGAACTCAGATGTGTCCCGGCTATTAGATCGCCTCATCTTAAAAAAGCTAGTTTCTAAAAGTCAGTGCCCAAATGACAAACGTGCTGCAGATGTGCTGATAACAGAGGCGGGTCTTGATTTGCTTAAAAAAATTGATAGCAAAATGGACGAAACCGATTTAGCCGTCTTTCATCTAAATAAAACTGAAGCAACACTTCTAAGTGATCTATTGGATAAGTGCAGGGGATAAGACTTAAGAAGTAAGATGCGGCACAAATTTGCAACTTATTAAATCTTCGCCAATTCCTCTCTTACAAAATCCATCAACTCCTTAATATACTTTTTGCTGAAATCAAATTTGATACCAGCGGCTTGATAGATTTCAGGTATTGATTTCGTGTAACCCAATTTCAAAGCATTAATATAACCTCGCAATCCTTTCTGCTTGTCTAATTTATAATTTCTCCAAACTGCAATCGCGCCCAGTTGCGCCATGCCATACTCAATATAATAGAATGGCACTTCGTATAAGTGCAGCTGCTTCTGCCATAAATAATCTTTCGCTTCTTGTAACCCAGACCAATCCGTTACAGTATCTGCAAATTGATCAAAGGTTTTATTCCAGTTCATTTTTCTGTCTTCGAGCGAATGAGTTGGATTCTCATAAATCCAATGTTGGAATTTATCAATAGTAGCCACCCATGGCAATGTCTCAATGATATCTTCTAATTGTTCTCGCTTGGCTCGCTTTAAGTCTTGCTCATTGGAAAAAAAGATTTGCCATTGATCCATCGATATCAACTCCATCGCCATCGAAGCCAACTCGGCCACTTCCATCGGAGGTGATTTAAAATCATTGAGCTCTAGGTCCTTTGTAAGAAAGTTATGAACGGCATGGCCTCCTTCATGCATAATGGTCGTCATATCGCGCATGGTGCTGGTGGCGTTCATAAAAATAAATGGCACTCCAATTTCAGCCAGCGGATAATTGTATCCTCCCGGAGCTTTTCCTTTCCTCGATTCCAAATCCAGGTGCCCCATCTCCTTCATAATCGATAAACACTGCCCCAAGTAAGGATCCAATTTGGTAAAGCAATCAATGGATCGCTCTGTTAGCTCCTTTCCATCTTTAAAAGCTTTCAATGCTTCACGTCCTTCAGCATCTACTGCCTTATCCCACGGGCGAAGTTGTGAAACCCCTAATAGTTCCTTTCTCTCCTTCGATAATTGATTCAAGATAGGTACGACTTCCGATTCAATTGCCTCATGAAAATTGAAGCAGTCTTTTGGTGTGTAGTCAAAACGACCATACGCCTTGAACATGTAATCTCTAAAGTTCGTAAAATCCGAATTCAATGATACCTGGTGCCGTAGTCCAACTAATTTAGAGAACAATTCATCCAAGGTCTTTTTATCTTGAAGTCTCCTTGTAGAGATTTTGTGGTAGACCTCTTCGCGTTTGGCTCGATCTGTTGACATCAAGATAACGGCCGCTTGCTGCAACGTCATCTCCTGCCCGTTTAGTTCTACCATCATGGCCCCGGAAATAGATGCATACTTTTGCGTCTCCGTGGTTATCTCCGTCATCAAGGGTATATTCTCTTCGCGGTATAATTCTACTTCCTTTTTCAAGTTTCGAATCATCATGTCATAGCCCGGCTCTTTCTCAAGTTGGCTCAACCATGGAGATTCCAACGCCTTCTTATTCAATAAATCAGAATAAGGTGCTGCTTGTGGTTGTATATGCTGAACAAAATCCTGATAGCTCTTTCCATATTCTTCGTTTTCTGTAAAGCAGGTCATGCGGATGTAACGCCAGCCCATATCTTCGCTCAATACAGACTCTAGTTCACTGCGATGTTGCAACCACGTTTTCAAATCAGACGCAGTTTCGATTTTTTGTTCCACCAACTTATCCAAATAGGGCTTTAACTCCTCCCAAGTCGATACTTTAAAGTTCTCCGGCAAAAATTTACGCGCTGGTCTCACCGGCACTTCAATCACATTGTTCATTGATACATCTATTTATCTCCAAATAAACTTTAAATTTATCAATTCATAAAACTTAATAATCAACATAATTCAATGAAGAATTTTTGCACCTCATTTCTAGCAGTTTTACTGATTAGTTGCAGCCCAAAGAAAGAAGTTCAACAGACAAGCTTAGCGGTTTCTTTCGAGCGTGTCAGCCCCTTACTGGATGCGGTCATGTCCGAAGAAGTGACTGTTTCGGTGATCGCCCAAGGTTATGAATGGAGCGAAGGTCCACTTTGGTTGGAAGACAAAAAGATGTTGCTATTTTCAGATGTGCCAACTAATACAATTTATCAATGGACAGAAGAGCGTGGTGCTGAAGTTTATTTGAAACCTTCGGGATATACAGGTGCGAAGCCGCGTGGAGGCGAGCTTGGTTCAAATGGTCTTACACTAGATGCCGAGGGACATTTAATCATTTGCCAACATGGTGATCGCAGGGTTGCAATGATGAATTCTCCCATTGATAAACCTAAAGCATCGTTCACTTCCATCGCATACGAATTAAACGGCAAGCGCTTCAATAGCCCTAACGATGTCGTATTCAATAATTTTGATTATTATTTTACCGACCCTCCTTATGGATTGATAAAACAAATGGAAGACTCTTCTAAAGAAATTCCATTTCAGGGTGTTTATCAATATACCTCAAATAGAAAAACATTACTATTAATTGATACGCTCACAAGCCCCAATGGGCTTGCCTTTTCACCTGACAATAAAAAATTATACATCGCCAACTCTGATCCAGAAAAGGCCATATGGTACGTATATTCATTAAATCCATTCAGGCAAATTGTATCAGGCAAAATATTGTATGATGCCACCAGCAATGCTAAAACAGAAAAAGGTCTACCTGACGGATTGAAAGTAGATGCGCTAGGAAATATTTTTGCAACCGGTCCCGGAGGGATTTGGATATTTAGTGCAAGTGATGAATTGTTAGGGAAAATAAAAGTAGAAGAAGCTACCTCTAATTGTGCGCTTACTGCTGATGGCAAAACATTGTTTGTTACCAACGACATGAATATTTTAAGAATTCAATTAAGAAAGTAATGGAAATACTAATTAGCACGTTGGGATGGATTGGCTCATTACTTGTCATAGGAGCCTATGGCCTGAATAGCTATCAAAAAATAAAATCCGATTCGCTCGTTTTTCAACTGATGAATTTAGCAGGTGGCATTCTGCTAATCATTAATAGTGTGTACAAAGAAGCATACCCGTTTACGTTTATTAATACCGTGTGGGTACTTATTGCCATACCCGCTCTATTCCGGATTGTAAGCAAGAAACAAATTGTTGAACAATAATAGCTGGCTTGAATAAGTTTACACCCCTTGAATTAAAAACCATATGAAAAAGTGTCTCACCTTCCTATCAATCAGCCTACTTCACTATACACTTTGGGCACAACCACACACATCTCAATTAAAAGAATTCGATGCGTACGTAGAAAAATCAAGGGCCGAATGGCAAATGCCTGGCATGGCCGTGGCAGTGGTAAAAGATGGTAAAGTGATTTTCGCGAAAGGATATGGCGTTAGACAACTAGGAACTAAAAACATGGTAGACACACAAACGCTTTTTGCATGTGCCTCTACCACCAAAGCGATGACAGCTGCCTGTATGGGCATTCTAGTAGATGAAGGTAAAGTAAAATGGGACGATGCGGTAATTAAATACTTGCCTGAATTTCATTTGGCTGATCCTTACGTAACACGTGAATTAAAAATCCGTGACCTATTCACACATAATAGTGGCGTAGGCAATGCGGATTTTCTGTGGGGTGTGATGAATATACCTGCCAATGAAGTATTGCGCAAAATGCAACAAGTTGAACCGAGCTATTCATTGCGATCAAGCTTCATCTACCAGAATATTTTTTACTTAGCAGCCGGAAAAGTAATTGAAAAATTATCCGGTCAGAAATGGGAGGACTTTATTCAAGTCAAGATTTTTCAACCACTCAACATGACAAGGACTTTTTCTTCGTTAAAAAAGGTACAAGATCCCAACCATTCCAAGCCACACTTCATGGTCAATGGTTCGATTAAAGCCATCGAGCCCACCAGTGCCGATGAGATTGGTCCTGCAGGAAGTGTGAATTCTTCGATTGAAGATATGGGCAAATGGATGGCCTGTATGCTTGATAGCAGCAAGTATGAAGGCGGCCGACTTTTGAAAGCAGGCACCTGGAAGGAATTATTCAAACCACAGGTTCTAGTGCCTGCGAATGAATTCTATCCTACCATGCAATTGATTAAACCCAACTGGACTACGTATGGGCTAGGTTGGTTTCAACACGACTACAAAGGCAAAAAAATAAATTATCATACGGGCAGTTTGGCAGGCGAGGTGGCCATTCATGCGCAGTTGCCCGACTCCAAGTTAGGTGTTTATGTGTTTGGTAATTATGATCACGCAGAAGTAAGGCATGCCTTGGTTTATAAAACCTTCGATCTTTTTGCATTGGGAGGAAACAGAGATTGGAGCTCTGAATTTTTAAAATTGTATACCGGAATAAAACAGAAAAGCGAAAAGGAAGAGAAAGATTTTGAAGCCAAGCGAGTGTCGAACACCAATCCAACAAAACCGTTGGAGGAGTATGCAGGCAAATATTCGGATCCGTTATATGGTGAACTAGAAATTACAGTAGTGAATGGCGCGCTTACATTTATGGCCAATAACTTTTTAAAAGCTACGTTATCACACTGGCACTACGATACGTTTAGGGGTATGTATGAAAAGGACTGGTATGGGAATGCCATCGCGACCTTTCAGTTAAATGCGTCAGGTAAAATAGAAAAAGTGAATTTTGAAGGGATGGAATTTAAGAAAAAATAAGTATCTAAATTGCGATACGAACTAATGTATAACACAAAAATCAATCTGACTGATTGGTTTTTGTGGAGAATATCGGAGTTGGACCGATGACCTTCCCGAATGCTTTCGGGGCGCTCTACTTCTTGGTCACCAAATGCTCAATATATTTTCGACTCTTCTTTCCTTTTATCTCTTTCTCCCTCTTTACTGCATCTGACCTAGATTTAAACAACTCATGGTAAACCAATTTCCATGGCAGACAGGTACTGGAAAATACACCACCTTTACCAATATTATGCTCTTCAATTCTTCTTTCTAATGATTCCGTTTGGCCTATATAATATTTATCGCATTTCTCAGAATAGAGAATATAAACGAAGTAATTCATAGTAAAAAAACCGACCCCATAGATCGGTTTTTGTGGAGAATATCGGAGTCGAACCGATGACCTTCCCGAATGCTTTCGGGACGCTCTACTTTTTGGTCACCAAATACTCAACATACTTTCGACTCTTCTTTCCTTTTATCTCTTTCTCCCTCTTTATTGCCTCTGATCTAGATTGAAACAACTCATGGTAAACCAATTTCCATGGCAGACAGGTACTGGAAAATACACCACCTTTACCAATATTATGTTCTTCAATTCTTCTTTCTAGTGATTCCGTTTGGCCTATATAATATTTATCGCATTTCTCTGAATAGAGAATATAAACGAAGTAGTTCATAGCAAAAAAACCGATCCAATAGATCGGTTTTTGTGGAGAATATCGGAGTCGAACCGATGACCTCTTCCATGCCATGGAAGCGCTCTAGCCAGCTGAGCTAATCCCCCAAATTTTATTTTTTCACCAATTAACCGCTGACCTTCCCGATCCGTTATCGGGACGCTCTAGCCAGCTGAGTTAATCCCCTAAAAGGATTGCAAATATATTTCAATTTAGGTAACGTACAAAGCCTAAGCATTCTCTGCTAAAGTCCTGATCTCTTTGACTCGCTCTGGATCAACTGTCCTGATTTTAAACTCACCGCCCTCGTCTGATCCCATGCCTGCTATTTGTTGATTCTTGAATTTCATGCCACTTTCACGGAAAGCGGTTGCCGAGAAATGGATTTCTTTTGCCTCTGATTTTCTTACGATGTCAACTACTGTATCTTCATTTACACCTGACCCGGGCATGATAGCGATCCTTCCTTTCGCTTCTTTTTTCAGTTGACCGATCAACTCGGCTCCTTTTGATGCTTGCGCCTGTTGTCCCGCTGTAAGTATTCGATCGAAGCCCACTTCAATACAATCTTCCAGCGCTTCAAAGGGATCACGCGTCATATCAAAAGCTCGGTGACAGGTAACCTTCAAGGGGCGGGCTTTATCGATCAACTCTTTGCATCTTTTTTTGTCTATTGTACCATCCGGATTCAAAATCCCGAAAACAATTCCGTCCACACTTAGCTTCTGGCATTGCGATATGTCGCGCTTCATGGAATGGAATTCATAATTGGAATACAGAAAATCACCACCACGAGGTCGGATCATGACGTACACATCCATGCTTACATTTTGGCGGACTGCTTCGATCGTAGCATAGGAAGGAGTGGTTCCGCCTTCGCCTGGATTATCGCACAATTCAATCCGATCGGCACCACCTTCTTGTGCTTTCAATGCCGACTCAATGTTATAGACAACGACTTCAACGGTCATGCTCAAAATTTACTGAAAGAGATTCGTGTAGTTTATTTTCATTTACATCGTGTACGGCAAACGTAAATCCCTTCTGTAAGCAATACGCTCCATATTCTCCCTTTTTGTTCAAGGCCAAAAAACCAACCTGAATAGTCTTTGCCTTCTCCGGATTCTTTTGGATGATTCTTTCGACCGCTAGTTTACAGGCTTGTTCGGGTGAATTGCCTTGTCTCATTAGCTCAACTACCAGATGACAACCCACAATCCGAATCACTTCTTCACCAACACCTGTTGACGTGGCTGCACCAATTTCATTGTCCACATACAAACCTGCTCCAATGATGGGCGAGTCGCCTACCCTGCCGCGCATTTTGTAAGCCATCCCACTGGTAGTGCATGCACCTGAAAGATTTCCTTTTTCATCTAAAGCCAGAATTCCTATTGTATCATGGTTTTCAATATTTGCAATAGGCTTATACTTACCTTCTTTCAACCATTCTTTCCAAGCCAGCTCAGATTCTTTGGTCAACAATTTTTCCTTTTTAAATCCATTGGCGAGCGCAAATTGCAGTGCACCCTCTCCTACTAACATGACATGTTGTGTCTTTTCCATCACCATCCGCGCGACTGACACCGGATGAACGATATGCTCTAAAAATGCGACTGATCCTATGTTTCCATTCTCGTCCATGATGCAGGCGTCCAATGTGACTTTGCCATCTCGATCAGGCAAACCGCCTAATCCTACTGATGTTTCCTTCGGATCTCCTTCTGGAACTCTTGCTCCAGCCTCTACAGCGTCCAAAGCCCTTCCGCCCTTTGCTAAAATCTTCCATGCCTCCTCGTTGGCTTGCAAACCGAAGTTCCAGGTAGAAATGACAATGGGTTTTGAGTCGACAAGGGTATTGCCCAGCGAAGATGAAAGTGGTAATGCCGCAGCAGTGACACTCATTTGCAGAAATTTCCTACGAGATGTTTTCATGTATTAATTACTAGTCTATTATCCTTCTTGCCGAACGAAATCGCTTAATGTAATAATCCGAATACAAATTTGTCTCTACCACACCCAACGAGGTAGACGCATGTATAAACTTAACTTCTTCCTTTCCTTTTATTGCTGTTACAATGCCCACATGGGTAATCTCTCTTTTCTTTTTTCCGGTCGCAAAAAAAACAAGATCACCGGGTTGTAAATCCTTAATTTTAATCTTCTCGCCAACCAATGCTTGTGCATCAGCTGTTCGCGGAAGCGTTAAATCAATTTTTCGATAAGCATTAGTGGTCAAGCCCGAACAATCGATACCGGAGCGTGTCGTACCTCCCCATTTATAAGGAGTTCCTGTGAAGGCTCGGGCGGCTCGGATTACTTCGTCTACTTGTTTGTCGCGTATTTTGGCCTTTCTAGAAGCTGCACAACCACTTATCAGCACCAAAATCAAGACAAAAATCCCAAGCCTTTGAAAAGTTAATTGCCTAATTTTGCGGTCTGCTAAAACATTCATATTCTAATCAAAGTTAGTAATTCATGGCATACGTTAAAGAAATGGAGGCAACAGAAACATTACCAATTGAAGAATTAATTATTGATAAGTTTAAATCTATAGTGGGCGAAGATCATGTCATCGAAGATGCCGAACGAAGAACCGACTATGGACATGATAAAACGGAAGACTACCAGTTCATGCCTGATGTCGTTCTCCGCCCTGCCAATACAAAAGAAGTCAGTGAGTTATTAAAAATCTGTAATCACTATAAATTACCCACCACGCCTCGTGGAGCAGGCACCGGGTTGAGTGGTGGCGCGTTACCGATAAAAAAAGGCGTAGTGATATCGATGGAACGGTTTAATAAAATCATCCAGATAGACGAACTAAATCTACAGGCCACGGTAGAGCCTGGCGTGATTACAGAAGTATTTCAAAATGCAGTAAAAGAAAAAGGCTTGTTTTACCCACCTGACCCTGCGAGCGGAGGCTCTTGTTTTTTGGGTGGAAACCTTGCCAATAACTCGGGCGGTCCGAAGGCGGTGAAATATGGCGTTACCCGCGACTATGTTTTGAATATGGAGGTTGTGTTACCTACTGGTGAAATCATCTGGACCGCAGCCAACGTTTTAAAGAATTCAACCGGCTACAATTTGACACAATTAATGTGTGGAAGTGAAGGCACTTTGGGAATCATCACCAAAATAGTTTTCAAACTACGTGGTTATCCCAAGAAAAACGTGTTGATGATGATTCCGCTTAGTTCAAACGAAGAAGCATGCAAGGCCATAGCCGCCATTTATGTAGAAGGTATCACTCCCTCAGGAATGGAGTTTTTTGAAAAGGAAGCGGCTGCGAAAACATTTGACTATTGCGAGAAAGTGTTGAACAGCCCGGTGACAACCAAACTCACGGAAGGCATGAATGCTTACTTGCTTTGTGAATTGGACGGCAACGATGAAGAAGTGCTCATGCGAGACGCTGAACGAGTGATGGGGGTAGTAGAAAAATTTGAAAGCGGTGAAATATTATTTGCCGATACAGATGCACAAAAAGCGGAGTTGTGGAAAATCAGAAAGAATATTTCTCCTGCTGTTAACTGGTATACGTTGACCAAATCTGATGATGTGGTAGTGCCGCGCGGTAATTTACCAAAGCTCATTAATGGTATCAAGGAAATCGGGAAGCGTTATAATTTTAATACCGTTTGTTTTGGTCATTTAGGCGATGGCAACTTGCATGTAAATATTTTGAAAGAAGGATTGAGTGAAGAATATTGGAATACCAAAGTCAACGAGGGCATTGGAGAAATTTTCAAACTCACCGTAAGTTTAGGGGGAACTCTCTCGGGAGAACACGGGATCGGCATTGCCAAACGACCCTATATGTCTATTGCGATGAGTGAAGTAAACCTGAATCTCATGCGCGGCATTAAAAAAGTATTTGATCCAAACGGAATATTAAATCCAGGAAAGATTTTCTAGCACACTATAGACGACAACTGAAACTAATTCACATGAGGATTCTAATTATTTTGATTGTTGGCAGTTTTCTTTTGACGGCATGTGGCCCTCAAAAAAAAGAAATCAATGAAGGTAAATCACTTTATAATGGCAAAAATTTAGACGGTTGGCGATTCTATAAAGACAAAGAGAACAACAGTTGGGAAGTAGCTGCCGATGGTTCGCTCCATTGCAAACCATTTGATGGCAATGAGAAACGCGCGAACCTGATCACCACTGATCAATACGAAAACTTCGAGCTGAACTGGGAATGGAAAATATCGGCACAAGGAAATAGCGGAGTCATGTTTCGAGTGACAGAAGAATATGATGAACCCTATTTAAGTGGTCCGGAATATCAACTACTAGACGATATTGGCTATCCAGGCAAAGTTGAAGATTTCCACAAATCGGCATCAGACTTTGGCATGTATCCATCATCCGCTGCAAAACCGAAATCAGTGGGCGAATGGAATTCATCGAAGATGGTAGTCAACGTAAACCATGTCGAATACTGGTTGAATGATGCTAAAGTAGTGGAGTATGAACTAGGCTCAGAAGATTGGCAAAAACGAAAAGTGGCTAGTAAATGGAACGATGCTGTCGGTTACGGTGCTGCCAAAAAAGGTTACATCTGTTTGCAGGATCACGGAGGTGAAGTTTGGTTCAGAAATATCGTGATAAAGACGTTTGATTCACAAGCGAAGTAGCCATGTGTGGCATAACAGGCATTCTTGCTTTCAATCTAGTAGGCAAATTCAATCTTATCAACGTAACGGCTGCCACAGCCGCATTAAGTAAACGAGGGCCTGATCACCAAGGACTTTATACCGATCAGTTTGTTGGTCTAGGACACAGAAGGCTTTCAATCATCGATACGAGTGCCTTAGCTCATCAACCCATGTGGGATGAAGAACAACGATACGCCATTATCTTCAATGGGGAGATCTTTAACTTTCAAGACTTAAAAAAAGAACTTGAGGTCAAAGGCGTCACCTTCACTACACAGTCAGATACCGAAGTTTTATTACAGCTCTATATAGCCGAAAAGGAAAAATGTCTTAACAAACTGAATGGGTTCTTTGCATTTTGCGTCTATGATAAGCAAGAGCAAACTTTTTTCGTAGCGCGTGATCGTTACGGCATAAAGCCATTGCTCTATTTGTTTGATGAAGATAAATTCCTCTTTGCGTCAGAAATGAAATCAATGCTGGCGTATGGGATTGAAAAGACATTGGATTATTCTTCTTTGAATACCTATCTCCAGTTGAATTATATTCCCGCTCCGGCTACCATATTTACAAATGTCAAAAAATTAATGCCGGGGCATTATGCGACTATCGGCAAAAAGCATTTCACTGTTGGTTGCTACTACAAAATACCCTACGAAAGAAATTCGCTTAGCCACATCTCATACGATGATGCCAAGAAAAAACTACAATCGTTGTTGGAGGCCTCTGTACAACGAAGATTGATTGCTGATGTACCCTTGGGTGCTTTTCTAAGTGGAGGTATCGATTCATCCGTTATCGTTGGTTTAGCAAGCAAACACAAACCGGATCTGCATACATTCTCCATTGGATTTCGAGATGAATCATTTTTTGATGAAACTGAATACGCTCGTTTGGTGGCCAAACACTTCAATACCGAACACACTGTTTTTTCTCTAACCAATGACGATTTATATCGCCATGTGCATTCTATACTAGATTACATTGATGAGCCCTTTGCTGATTCGTCTGCGATTGCCGTTTATATTCTAAGTCAGGAAACACGTAAGCATGCTACCGTTGCTCTATCGGGTGATGGTGCCGATGAACTTCTGGCCGGCTACAATAAGCACGAAGCATTTTTAAAGTCCTTTCAACCTGGCCTAAAAGAAAGTGCAGCCAAGAATCTTTTGCCTCTTTGGAACGCATTTCCTTCCTCGCGTAATAATCCTATATCCAATAAAATTCGTCAGCTAAAAAGATTTGGTGAAGGCATGAAGCTTTCTCCGCAGGAGCGGTATTGGCATTGGGCACGGTTTGCCAATGAAACCGAAGCTCACTCATTGCTAAGCAATGCAAGCAAGGAGAAATTTCACAGTGAAGAATATGAAGGCCGCAAGTCAGAAATCCTGAAAACAATTCCATCAGATGCCAGCATCAATGATGTACTGCTAACAGATATGAACCTGGTCTTGCCCAATGATATGCTCACGAAAGTTGATTTGATGAGCATGGCCAATGCTTTAGAAGTACGTGTTCCTTTTCTTGACTACGAAGTGGTTAACTTTATTTTCTCTCTTCCCGGAGATTTTAAAATTAATTCGAAAATTCGAAAACGGATTTTGCAAGATACTTTCAAAGATCTATTGCCTCCTCAACTTTATAATCGACCCAAAAAAGGATTCGAAGTTCCTCTACTCAAATGGTTTAGAAACGAAATGAAATCATTGATAGTAGATGACTTGCTTTCAAAGAAATTGATTGACGAACAAGGCATCTTTGATTACACAGAAATCGAAAAATTGAAAAAGCAACTATTCTCATCGAACCCCAGAGACATCCATGCACGGATCTGGGGGCTAGTGGTATTTCAGTGGTGGTGGAAAAAGAATTTTAAATTCTAAACGTTAAATGCTGAATGTTTAGAATTTGAATTAGCGAAGCGAATCAATATACAAATCCTCCACTTTCTTCCGCGCCCAAGGCGTCTTTCTTAAAAAAGCTAAACTTGATTTAATGCTGGGATCAAAATTAAAACAGTTGATTTTAATAATGCTGCCCAAATCTTCCCAGCCGTAGAGATCTACCAAGTGCTGTAAAATCATCTCTAACGTTTTCCCATGTAACGGGTTATTTTTTTGTTCTTCCATGTAAGCTATAAATGGTCTACTATTTCTGATAATTTGCCAAACTCTTTAAAATTAGGATGGCCTATAATTTTATCTACTTTCTCATGTCCCCAGGTAATATGGTAAGGAATATGAAAACCATGTCCACCTAACGCTAATACCGGAAGCACATCTGACTTTAACGAGTTGCCAATCATCAAAAACTCTTCTGATTTGATATCTAAATGTTTGATCAATTTTGAATAATCGCTTTCGCCCTTCTCAGACATGATTTCAATGTGATGAAAAAAATGTTCTAGTCCGGACTTTTTCAATTTCCTTTCCTGATCTAACAAATCTCCTTTGGTGGCAACGACTAATCTATATTTTTCTTTAAGTAGACGTAGCACCTCATCTACACTATCCATTTTTTCAATCGGCTTATCCAACATTTCCCTACCGAGTTGAATAATTCGCTCTACTACATTTACCTGAATTGTTTTATCAGAAATACGAATAGCAGTTTCTATCATCGACAACATGAATGACTTAATGCCATATCCGTATAATGAAACATTTTTAATTTCTGTCTGCAATAATTCGCGTTCTACTGTATGTTGGGGCAGGTATTCTTCCAACATCGCGCAAAACTTATGTTCTACTTCTTGAAAATAATGCTCATTATGCCACAACGTGTCATCTGCATCGAAAGCAATTACTTTTACTCTTTCTAGACTCATAAAATAAGGTACTATCAACAGGCTTATTGATCAGTTCCAAGTAGGTTACAAATCAAAATATAATGCTAAAATGATTATTAGGGAAGAAAGCTAGGCAATTCTACCATTCATCACAATCTAGTATGGGAAGTGCTCCTCAAAATAAACTAGGCAGCGGGTTTTTTGTTTACTTGCCAGTTGAATTGTTAACTATTAAATAAAAATAATGAAAAAGTTATTTACCCTCTTTCTCGGACTTCTAATAATCATATCTCCTGCCTTTTCCCAAAAGAAAAAGAAGGACACTAAAATAACACCTGTATCTACGGCAGCTGTCAAATCCGATACGACCAAGAAAAAGGGAGGAATTCAGCCCTATAAGCAATTGATTACTTCAAAAGCTAAAACCAAAAAAGGGCTTTTCACCACCCATAAAATCAACGAAGACTATTATTTTGAAATTGCAGACTCCATTCTTGGCAGAGAGTTTTTGGCGGTAACCCGAATCTCAAAGGCTCCTACCGGTGCAGGATATGGAGGTGAAGAAGAAAATCGTCAAGTTCTAAGATGGGAAAGAGGCCCAAACAACAAATTGTTTTTACGGGCTGCATTATATATCAACACAAGCCCGGATAGCACCAAGCCTATCCAGCAAGCTGTCCGTAATTCTAATTTAGAGCCTATTGCAGCTGCATTTGATATCAAATCTATCCGCAAAGACACTTCTTTAGTTATTAATGTGACAGACTTTTTCAAAGGCGATAATCAACTCATTGCGTTAGATCCTTCCACTAAAAGACAGTACAATTTAACTAACCTTCAGGCAGATCGTTCTTACATCCAAAGCATCAAATCATTCCCCATCAATACGGAGATCAAGATGGTAAAAACGTACACTTCAGTTACGCCACCTCCTTCGTTGACACCAAGTCCTTTCCCTACTACTGTACTTCCTGCTGGATTCAATGCAGGAGTGGTCACCATGGAAATCAATTCTTCCATGATTCTACTACCCAAGATTCCTGCTCGTAAACGACTATTCGATAATCGCGTAGGATTCTTTGCAACCGGGTATACCGTATATGGAGAACAATCACAACGATCCGAGACAGAAGTATTTGCCGTACGCTGGCGACTTGAACCCAAGCCCGGAGATATTGATAAAATGAAAAAAGGTGAATTGGTTGAACCCAAGAAACCAATTATCTTTTATATTGATCCGGCTACTCCTGTACAATGGAGAAAGTATTTGAAGCAAGGCGTTGAAGATTGGCAAAAAGCATTTGAGCAAGCCGGATTTAAAAATGCCATTTTAGCAAAAGAAGTTGCTCCCGGTGATAGTGCCATCAGTACCGAAGATGCTCGCTATTCCTTCATTCGGTATTTCGCTTCGGATATTCAAAATGCCTATGGACCGAACGTAAATGATCCTCGCACAGGTGAAATTCTAGAAAGTCATATTGGCTGGTACCACAATGTGATGAATTTACTTAACAACTGGTACACTATTCAAACCGGTGCAGCTGATCCTCGCTCACGCAAAAGGAATTTTGATGATGACTTAATGGGACAACTCGTCCGCTTTGTGGCATCACACGAAGTAGGACACACACTGGGAATGCGTCACAACTTTGGATCCAGTTATGCAACCCCTATTGAAAAGCTGCGCGACAAAGCCTATTTGGAAAAAAACAGTCACACTTCCTCCATCATGGATTATGCACGCTTCAACTATGTAGCACAGCCCGAAGATGGAGTAACTAACTTCTTTCCAGGTATTGGTACCTATGACAAATGGGCAATCGAGTGGGCATACAAACCCATCTTCGATACTAAAAGTGCCGATGAAGATAAAAAGGTTTTAAATAAATGGACACTAACTCATGCGGGCGATCCCTTCTATTGGTTTGGCTCTGAGATTAACCCTTATGATCCTCGCTCTCAAAGTGAAGACCTTGGGAACAATGCAATGATTGCCAGCGATTACGGGATCAAAAACTTAAAACGCATCCTGCCAAGTCTGAACGAATGGTACACCGAAGAGGCAGAAAAGTATACCATGCTGAACGAAATGTACAATCAATTGGTGGGACAGTACAGAAGATACATGGGACACGTCACAAAATACGTTGGTGGAATTTATGAAACACCAAAGACAACCGAGCAAGCAGGATTTGTGTATGAACCCACTCCTAAAAATTTGCAAAAAGATGCCGTTTCATTTTTAAATAAACAACTATTTGAAACTCCCACTTGGATGTTGGATCAGAATGTATTAAAAAGAATTCGCCCAGGATCAGGAGTAGAAAGCTTGCGCTCTATACAAGAAGCGACTATCAATAATATTTTTGACTATGGTCGTATGCAGCGATTAATTGAATCGAGTGCCATCACTGCGAATGCTTATAGCCTCGATGATTTATTTACAGATGTGCGCAAGGGCATTTGGTCTGAGTTGGCAACGCATAAGAATATCGATAGCTATCGCAGGAATTTGCAAAAAGTGCATGCCGAAAAAATGATTGGATTGTTATCTCCCTCACCTGCGCCTAACACAAACTTCGGTGGCTTCTCGAGTCCATTCTTTCCAGCATCTCCGGCATCTCCGGTAGCAGATCCAAAAAAGAGTGATGTAATTTCATTAACTCGTGCACATCTCGTTCAATTGCAAAGCGAAATAAATGGCGCCTTGCCAGCCACTGCAGATAAAATGAGCCGCTACCATTTACAAGATGTTTCTGCCAGAATTAAGCAGGCTTTAGAACCGAAATAATTAAGGCTATGCTAAAAAGCTAACAATGATTTAGGAGTCAGACACTTTAGAAGTGTTATGACTCCTAAATTCTTTTGCAACTAGTTCATTTACCGAACTCGAGGTACTTGTCTTTTATAGAACTGTATTTTAATAAGAACGAATCACGCAAATAGTTTTGATACACTTTCCAAGGAGCTTTAGAACCTTGCATTGGCAAAATGTCAACCGCTCGCTTGATATAGCCGGCATCAAAATCTAACAAAGGCTCTGAAGAAAATTCGGTACTGTCAAATCGAGGAGTACATACTGTAAAGCTATTCTTATCCATATAGTTCAAAACGCGAACTACATAGTCACAATTTAAATCGCACTTCAGCGTCCAGGATGCATTGGTATAGCCAATTGCCACGGCAAAATTAGGGATGTCGCTAAACATGACCCCTCGATAACAATGAATGTCTTTCGGCTCGGCAATTTTTCTGTCTAGGCGAAGGGTCATCCCACCGAGTAACTGCACTTTCAAACCTGTAGCCGTTACAATGATGTCTGCCATTAATTCTTTACCGGAACTCAGCAGAATTCCTTTAGCAGTAAATTGTTGAATCGTGTCGGTAACTACTTCCGCTTTCCCGCTTTTTATGGCCTGGAATAAATCACCATCTGGCACAATACACAAGCGCTGATCCCAAGGATTGTACAAAGGATTGAAATGGGTTACATCATACCCCTCTCCCATTTCCCTTTTCACTCCTTTCAAAATTAATTTCCTTATAGCATTCGGCCATTTTCTGGAAGCATTGTAAAAGATCAGACTAAACAAAATATTTTTCCATCTAACGATGTGATAGGCAACCACACCCGGTAGCACTTTTTTTAAAAAATTAGCTATCCGATCTTCCCGTGGTAAACTCACAACATAACTAGGTGAGCGTTGCAGCATCGTTACCTTCTCAGCTTTTTTGGCCATTTCAGGAACAAGCGTCACGGCCGTAGCACCACTACCAATGATGACTACTTTTTTATTTTCATAAACAAGTGCGGCATCCCATTGCTGCGGATGAATGATGATGCCATTAAAAGTATCTCTATTTGGAAATGATGGAGCATAACCTTTAGCATAGTCGTAGTATCCGCTGCAGGTAAACAAGAATCTACAACGCATTTTTTTATAAGAAACACTTTCCTGTTCAGCCAGTGTGATGGTCCACATTTTCTCTTCGGCAGACCAGCACGCGTCTACTACTTTATGATTGTATTTTATCCTTTTATCGAGGCCGAATTTTGCCGCAGTGTCTTTGATGTATTGAAGGATGGTAGGCCCGTCCGTAATTGCCTTTGGATTTACCCATGGATTAAAAGAAAAACCAAGCGTATACATATCGGAGTCAGACCGAATGCCAGGATACTGAAATAAATCCCATGTACCGCCCATTGATGCACGCCCCTCTAATATGGCAAAACTTTTATTGGGGCATTTTGATTGAATATGGTACGCGGCACCGATACCTGAGAGCCCGGCCCCGACAATTAACACATCATATAGGGGAGAATCATGGGTCATTGATACCAGATTTATTTCCTTTTTAACGCTTCTACCTTTTTTTGAATAATTCCATTGACAATATTACTACCCCAAATAGGAAATAACCTAACCACAAAATCGAGCAGGTATGCTTCCGATCCAATCAATATTCTCTTTTTCCTTTTTCGAATCCCAGCTATGATCACGTCCGCTGCATACTCCGGAGTTAGTTTTAAAAACTGTTGATGAAACGCTTCATGAACTTCATTATAATCCACTGCATTTTTCGCAATATTAGTTTTAATCCCACCCGGGTGAACACTGTGAATAGTGAGTGAAGAATTTTTATATTCCTGAATGAGCGACTGATTCAAGCCGTATACTGCAAACTTGGAAGCACAGTACGCACTGGAATGAATGATACCCGTTAATCCAAACACGCTAGAGACATTGAGCAATGAAGCCTCCGGCTGCTCAAGCAGATAAGGAATAAACGCCCGACTACCATATAGCATTCCATAAAAATTCACATCCATCACTCTTTCAAACATTTTCAAATCCATTTGGTGCAACGGATATTCTCCAATCGATACGCCCGCATTGTTAATCATCATATCGATCTGACCAAATCGCTCCTTCACCGATTTTGCAAACGAAAACATCGCGTCCTTGTCAGAAACATCAAACTCCACCGGAAACACTTCACTCCCTTTACCGATCAGCGCGACTGTTTCTCTTAAGGTTATTCGATTAAACTCATTCAGCGCAAGGCGCGCGCCTTCTCTTGCAAATGCCAGCGCTAATGCTCTGCCAATACCTGATCCCGCACCGGTAATGACCACTACTTTATTTTTGAATTCTCTCATAGGTATAAAAATAAGGTAACGTTGTAATTCCTCTATGCTGACTTTGAAAATAGAAATTGCTGTAAAAAACCAGACACCTGGGTTTCTAACAGACGTGCCTCTTTCAAGTATTTCGGCATTTGAAAAAAGACATGGATCATGCCCGCATATTCTTTGAAGACTACGTGATTCCCGTTTTCTTGCAGTTTCTTCGCATACGCTTCGCCCTCTTCTTTGAGAGGGTCATACTCAGCGGTGACGATCAGAGCAGGAGGTAAATTTCTTAGATTGTCAGCGAATAAGGGTGATAGGTATGGTTGTTTAATATCCGTTTCATTTCCACAATAGTGATGAACAAACCATTGCATCATTTCCTTGGTCAGTACATAACCGGTAGCTAATTTATTGATGGAATCTGCACTCAAGGTTGCATCAGTGGTAGGATAGATAAGAATTTGACAGGAAATTATTGGACCATCTTTATCTCTTGCCATCATGGCTACCACGGTGGCTAGGTTCCCTCCTGCACTATCTCCCATCACCGCCACTTGAGTTGGATTGACTCCTAGTAAAGATGCATTTCTTACCGCCCATTCCAAAGCTGTATAACAATCTTCAACTGGTATTGGAAAAGGATACTCAGGTGCCAAGCGATAATCAACCGCAACGACTACACACTTGTTCTGCTTCGCCAAGCGCCTGCATGTAGCATCATGACTTTCTAGATCTCCGACTACAAAGCCTCCCCCATGAAAAAAGAGCAACAGTGGTAATTGTTCAGCGTCAATTGGCTTATAGATTCTTACTTTTATTTGCTCATTCTTTGAAACCGGGATTTGTTGATCCTTTATTAGAAAAAGTTGCTCTACCGGGTATTGAGCTATTTGTTTTAATTGACGGATTGCCTTTCTATTATATCCTCGAAAGGCGATTGGAGACACGTTTGAGATTTCAATCTTCTTCTGAAATTTCATCAGAAGCAAGAGAATTTGAATTCGAATATTAAGTGCCATAGAAAAACTTGGTTAATAACGATCTGTTGCCAACTATACCTTGTCAGAAGTTAGTTGCTAGTAGCTCTTTTGCTTCATTTTTAGATGCTCAAAATGATTAGCATTAATAAAATATTCGAGACAGAGGGTTACTAATATAGTACTTAAAAATGTTACTTTCTGAATTATCGGTAGCCAATTCCAATTTTCAGACGCATACATCGATAAAAAATAAATAAACATAAGTAAGCAAATTACGGAAGCGAATTTCAATAGATTCAAATTAGTCTTCAGAACATAGAACGTAATAGTAAAAATATTTGTAAGAAATAGCGAGCTAGCAATTATCACCATTAAGTCGTGAAAAGGTATGACAATTAAGAATGTACAAACCATACTCCCTGCACCTAAATACTTGATACAATTAGATGCAACCTTAGAAGGAATTTTCTTAGAAAAATTGAGAAAAAATAAAGCATAACTGATCGACAGAAATATCACGCCTGCTTCAGCCCAATATCTAGATTTATTGTCTAAGCCATTTATAGCTTTGGCCGGAAATAGATTACTTATAAAGTTTTTTGTCCAGTCGAAGCCAATTGAATTTTTGTCCAATAAAGAACCACCAGAATACTTTAACGTTGCAATAAAAAACAAAATTAAAGAAACGGAAATTCCAATAAGCACGTAATTTTTTTTAATCATTTAAATCAATTTTCAGGATGCTAGTACTATTATACAGAGTTTAATTAGTAGTCCATCGCAGCTATCAAACCATTTAATGAAAGTAGTTCAGGTACGTGTCGTTGCTATTCTAAAAGATGGGAAAGAAATCTATTAAAATTGATAGTAGCCGCCTAATTCCACTGTAGGTCGGGAAGCTACATCATTGGGAATATTCAAAATACCATACCCAATCATAAAATTGATTGCAAATCCATTTTTATGATACTGAATACCCGGGCCAATGCCTACATTGTAAAAGTAAGAATTGGTTGAAGACGTAAAGTTGGTATAGTGATTGCCTGCGAACAAGAAAAAATTATAGTTCGCATTCACTTCTCTCAATTTATATAAGAATGTAGCACCCAGGCTTATGTTCGTATTCTTCTTATCATAGAGGGGAAGAAAGCTTAGTTGAAAGCCACCCTTGTTGGGCCAATAAATATAAGATAAACCAACACCAGTCGTAACACCCGCATTGATACCAATGGAATGGCGTGTGTCATACGTTTGTCCCCAGGTCTCTGACAGAACGCATATAAAAAAGAGGGGTAATAAAAACTTATAAACTGCACCAGCCATAATTTTTGTCCTATAACAACTATTTTGTGTCATCTCTATTCTTATGTATTTGTGATCGATTATACCATCCATTCAGATCACGGTTGTGGTGGCATTCTGTTGGCATGTCTGGATACGAGCTGCCAACGCTGTCCCTTTTGAACATATACCTCCGTATACATGAGCTCCATATCAAAGGCTGTTTTACTGACCTCACCAGCGAATCGGCCCTTACCTACCACAATCGCCATGTGCTCATACAGTCGCACCGAGGCCATCTGAATATCAACTTCCCGATAAACTAATTTCCCGCTCGCAAAATCCGCTAACACTTCTTGTTTGGATTGTACCCACCCGTTGGAATGAACATATTGCATTCGCTCATCTATCAAACTCTTGAGTGAGTCAATATTCTTAGTCACCATCCACTTGAATTTTGCTTGTGAAAGACTCAGCAGATAAGATTCAGTATTTACTGATTGTGCAAAAAGGCAATCCGGGCAAAGGAATAATACCAAAACAAATAAAGAGGCTTTTGTCATTGGGAATAAAGTTACTACAAAATAACGCAAGATTCATCAGCCTATCAAGAACCCTTTTGAGTATCTTCACCTCTAACGAGGCTTACTAAGTCTGACAATATAAAACTGTACCCGTAGGCGTCTGACTTCTCATTTCAGTGGTATCTCACTTATAAATCTCATTCAATATTCCAGCCAACCGAATGCCAGCCTGCACTAAACGATGTTTCACGGTATTTAAATTCTTATATGAATATTTAAAGCTCAGGTTGCCATCTCCTATGGCATAAAGTTGTTTACGGTAAGTCATCGATTCATTGGACCAATCAGTGATGCTTGCTTTTTGCCATAGCGCCAACAGTACAGGAGTTGGTTCTTCTAACGCTGCTGCCAGTTCGGTGAAGCTTAATCTAGTGTCATCAATCATCCCGTTATCCCATACGCTATGCAAATTCGATTCATTGCGAAACCATTTCACTTTTACATTATTTCCGCCACGGTCGTCACAGCAGCCAACGTGCAAAGGTTGATGAATATCCCCGATCAGATGTACCAACATTTTTAGGTACTCCATCTCTTTGTTGCGATTCAATTTTTTAGTTTTTAACTCAGCGATCAATCGCTCGATCGTCATGATTACATCCCCATTAGGGTTCTTAGGCGATTCCTGGTAACTCTTTCCGGTTTCAATGGTCACCCAATGCCAGTCGGCTGTGTAGTTGAAGGTGGAGTCAGACCTAATCTCATCCATCCAAGTACTCATCATCGCCAACGACTCCTGTCCTGTTACTAATTTCAACTTTTTCTTCGCTTTCGCAGAAAGATGCTGTTCAGCAATTAAGCCAATGGCTCGATGCCCGGTTACACCCCAACCATAAGAATTGCTAAACAAAAACACACCTAGTAGAAAGAATAAAATTCGATAAGTCATGGTATAAGTAGTAAAAAGGATTAAGATCCGTAAGTTAAGAATTGATGCCAAAGATGCAGATTTTAGAATTTATCCTACGCCTTATTTGCTAAAATATTGACGGCAATCCAATACGTACTTATAGCTACTACAAAGACGAGTTGGTAATATCGTTAAAATCTTCATACCGTATGTTGGCAGGATAGGGCGTGTACCCATCTTTCTATATGGATAAACAATATTTCATGCTAACTTTGATTAACGGCCATGGAAAAGACGATAAAACTTTCTGCAATACTGGTGGCTAACCAGCTAGATATTAAAGGGATCAAAGCGTATCTGGAAATAAAGGCCTCCTCTGAATCATCTACTGAATTGCTTTACAGCTTTGGCAATGATCGTTACCAATATTACTTTAATTATGGAGTCATTATCTTTTCTGGACATAGCGAAGAGGAAATACAGATTGCCATAAAAGCAATTCATCCTTATCTCAAAGACCCTAACAACAATTGGCTTCGCGATGATCATCAGATCAGCGTGCAGGAAGGTAAAATGGAATTCGACTTTGCCCAGCTCATTGTTGATCATGTGGATGCAAAGGTAATCCGCATTGCGATGTTCAATCTAGCTCAATCGGTAGCGCTTGATTATTACCACTACGTAACAGAAAATTTATTGACAGAGATAAAAGGCTTTACCCGTCATCTGGAAAGCACCGGAAAACTAAGTATCAATAGGCGGAAAATGTTAAAATTTATTGGTAAAGCACTCAATACACAAAATGACATTGCCGATAACATCTATATTTTTGATGCCCCCGAACAAGTGTGGGACGATGAATATTTAGATAAACTCCATAAAGGACTCCTGCGCCATTTCGATTTAAGGATACGTTTTAGTGAAATTGAATACACGCTGCGCATCATCGAAGATAACCTGAGAGTATTTCGGGAGATTTCACATCAACGGGAGAGTAGTATTTTAGAATGGATCATCATTGTCTTAATCTTGGTTGAAGTATTTGATCTGCTAATCTCCAAACTTTTTAAATATGTCTGACCGAAAAGCGCTGTTTCTTAATTTTGATATCAAAGCGCAACCGGATGACATCACGTGTGGCCCCACCTGCTTACATTCTATTTATCAATATTACCATGATGATATCCTGCTGAAGGATGTAGTGAGCGGTGTGAAAAGTCTAAAAAGCGGGGGTACGCTGGCCGTCATGCTAGGCAACCATGCACTGAAGCGAGGATACAAGGCTCATATCTATACATATAACCTAAATGTTTTCGATCCTTCCTGGTTTTCTCTTTCAAAAAATAAACTTATTGATAACCTCAAAAAGCAAATGAGGTATAAATTCAGAAGTAAAAAATTACAGGTAGCTTCAAAAGCTTACATAAAGTTTCTCGAAGCGGGGGGGACCATTCAGCAAACGGAATTAGATGAACACTTTTTTAAAAAATATTTAAAGCTATCCATACCTGTACTCACCGGATTAAGCGCAACGTATCTCTATGGAACCCCGCGCGAAATTCCGGCCACCAACAAATATGATAGCATCAAAGGTGAACCAGTAGGGCATTTTGTTATCATCAATGGTTATGATGAAACAACCAATACTGTCTATTTGGCTGACCCTATGAATCCGAATCCTCTAAAAAGTCAATATTATAGCGTAACTTTTGACCGACTGATAAACAGCATCATGTTGGGAATTGTAACTTACGATGCCAATCTACTCGTCATAGAACCGAAAAAATAAAGGAATCAAATTCAAGGATCGCTGAAAAGTAATAGATGCCGAAACTAATTGTAGTTGAGAAGCCGGAGACTTGGAAGTTCAATCTGGAAGATGTGGAAGTGATTACTCCTGAAAAATACATTTCAGAAGAAGTATACCAATCGGTAAAAAATCTGAAAGTCATCAATCTTTGTAAGTCGTATCAATACCAAAGCGAAGGATACTACGTCTCCTTGTTGGCTGAAGCCAGAAGTCACAAAGTACTACCGGGAGTTTCTACCATTCAGGATTTGCGTTTTCCTTCTATTTTACGAGACGACTCTCAAGACTTCGATGAACTGATTCAGAGTACTTTTAAGAATGAACCCTACAATCATATCGAATTCAATATCTATTTTGGCAATGCACAAGCAGAGCATTTAAATAAGCTGGCGCTTCAACTTTTTCAGTTGGTACAGGCTCCTTCATTGCGCGCTTCCTTTGCCAGAAAACATAAATGGGTATTGCAAAACATTAAACCAATTAGCATCAAGGAGATTCCGGAAAATGAAAAGCACATGGTAGTGCTGGCCCTTGAAAAATATTTACACCGAAAACGGGATTACAAACCAGATAAGAAAAAATACGACTTAGCAATTTTAGTCAATCCGGATGATCCTAATCCACCTTCCGATGAACGGGCACTCAAACGATTTTACAAAGCAGCCTTAGAGGCAGGGTTTAATACGGAGTTTATAACTAAAAATGATTTTGATCAACTCATACAATACGATGCCCTTTTTATTCGCGAAACAACAAACGTAAATCATCATACGTTTCGGTTTGCTAAAAAAGCAGCTTCCCTTGGACTGGTGGTCATGGATGATCCGCAGTCAATTTTAAAATGCACGAACAAAGTTTACTTGCATGAACTATTAAGTTCAAACAAAATACTCACTCCTAAATCTTTTGTGATCTCCGAAGAAAATTGCGACACACTTTCAACAAAAATGGCTTTTCCATTTATCTTGAAACAACCCGATGGGGCATTTTCCAAAGGGGTATTCAAAATCAAATCAATAGAAGAATTTAAGGAAGTGAGGAAAAGTATGTTTGAAAAATCAGACTTACTCATCGCCCAAGAATTTTTACCCACCCCTTTCGACTGGCGGGTGGGCGTAATCGATGGTCAGGTTATTTATGTCTGCAAATACTTTATGGCTAGCAAACATTGGCAGATCATTAACTGGAAAGCAAACAAAGTAAAATCTCGTGATGGGGAAGTAGAATGCATCGCCATCGACCAGGCGCCCTCAGGTCTTTTGAAAATAGCAGTAAAAGCCACCTCCTTAATAGGTAAAGGCCTTTATGGTGTTGATATGAAAGAAATTGAAGGCAAGTTTTATGTCATTGAGATCAATGATAACCCGAATATTGATGCTGGTATTGAAGATAAAATATTGAAGGATAAATTGTATGATACCATTATGGAAGTATTTTTGAATAAAATAAAAGCTGATAAATGAACCAACCTTCACGCATTCACCTCTTTCAGGGCTACGGTATTGAGCTGGAATATATGTTGGTCGACAAAGATACATTGGCCATAAAACCAATAACAGACGAATTGCTCAAACACGAGTTAGGTACCTATGGAAATGATTTCGAAAATGGAATCGTTACATGGTCCAACGAACTTGTTCTGCACGTGATCGAACTAAAATCAACACGCCCCGAGTCAAATTTCAATGCGCTTGAAAATGCTTTCGCGGATGACATCAAACGCATCAATACATTATTAAATAAGCATCACGCCATGCTGATGCCAACGGCCGCTCATCCATTCATGGATCCAATGACTGAAACAAAACTCTGGCCACATGATAGCAACGAGGTTTATGAGTTATATGATAAAATATTTAACTCCAAAGGACATGGTTGGTCCAATTTGCAAAGCACCCATTTAAATCTACCGTTTTATGATGATGAGGAATTTGCAAAGCTTCATGCTGCTATCAGGTTAGTCTTACCCATCTTACCCGCGCTATGTGCTAGTTCTCCCATTTTAGATGGTAAACTTACGGGGATGCTGGATACTCGCTTAGACTTTTATAAAACCAATCAAGCTAAAATCCCATCGATCACAGGAAGAGTGATTCCGGAGGCAATCTTTTCCAAGCGTAACTACCTCAATACTGTATACGAAAAAATAAAAGCGGATATTTCAATTCATGATCCTGATAATATTCTAAATCCAATCTGGGTGAACTCACGCGGTGCCATTCCCCGCTTTGACAGAGGCTCAATAGAAATCCGTGTGATGGACATCCAAGAATCCCCATCAGCGGATATGGCTATTATTGATTTGGTCATCGAAACATTAAAAGCATTAGTAAACGAAAAATTCATCTCCCTACCGGAGCAAATGAAATTTAAGACAGAAGGGTTGGTTCAAATTTTTGATAAAACCATTCGACAAGGACAACAGACTCAAATTAATTCTCTCGAGTACCTTAACATTTTTGGAATCGCAACTGCGTGTAATGCCGGGGAGCTTTGGCAAAAAATAGTTGATCGATTGATTGCATCCGGCAACACCTCCCTGGAAAAATGGAAGCCACAGCTGTCCGTCATCCTTACAGAAGGTACGCTTTCTGATCGCATCATTAAATCGTTGAATGGAGATTATTCACTAGATATGATTAAAAGAACCTATCGCCATTTAAGTGACTGCCTGGCACAGAATAAGATGTTTATTCCTTAATCGATTAAAATATTGGGCTCGTGGTGTAACCAACACTATTTGGGCTGCGTCCAAGACTCAAATTAAACAAATACAAATATGGATGTTGCAATAATGGGGACATTGATCCCGATCATTCTTGGACTTGGCATTTGCGTGGTCATTATGTACATACGCAAATTTGAAAATCTAGAGCGCTTAGCCATTATCGAAAAAGGCCTCGCCCCTGACATATTCAAAAAAGAACGCTCCACTTCAGGTGCGCTTCGTGCAGCTCTCTTATTCATAGGAGCTGGGCTTGGTCTATTAATAGGCTATTGGCTTGACCGTTCATTCGATATGGAAGAAGTGGGCTATTTCGCCATGATATTAATTTTAGGAGGCATGGGGCTAGGCTTTGCCTATTTTATTGAAGAGAAGAAAATGAAGCGTGATAACTAATCATTGCTCTAACCTTCAGGTTCCAAAATGGCAGCCTGAAGGTTAACATTAGCTCCGTTGGTTCAACTTCCATAAACCCATTGAATGAGGGTAATCGAAGTGAGGTAAATGAGTATAATGGAAACGATATTAAGCAAGATTCCTGCTTTCATCATGTGCTTCACTTTCATATGACCACTTGAAAAAACGATGGCATTTGGTGGGGTAGCCACCGGAAACATAAACGCCATGCTCGCTCCGATAGTTACCGGCATACCCAATAGAAGCGGGTCAACGCCCAAACTGTTGGCAATGCCAAAAACTACAGGAATAAAAATTTGGACAAGTGCCACATTGCTCATGAGCTCCGTTATAAATACTGACGCGGTTATAAGGCCGAATAGCAGCCACTGTGTTGAGGTACTATGCTCCGCTATTTTTGCACCAACCACCTGTATGACTCCTACGTTTGAAAGTCCTTGTGCTAAACACAATCCGCCTCCGAATAAAAATAAAATACCCCAAGCTAGTTTCTCGGTATCTTGCCAATGAAGAATAAACTGCATGTTTCGCCAATCTACCGGCACTATGAACATGAGCAGCCCGCCCATCATTGCAACATTGGTATCGTTCAACAAATCGGACCCCAAAAGCAAATTGAATGGTTGCTGAAATACCCATAAGCAACAAGTCAACAGAAAGATTGACATCACCAATTTTTCCTCTTTTCGAAGTTTCCCAAGCTGATGTAGTTTTTCATTAATGAGTTCATCTGAGCCTCGTACATTTTTAATTCCATTTGGAAATAATACTTTGGTAATGATGAAGTAAGCACTAATAAGAATCATCGTCATCAATGGCAGGCCGACCAGCATCCATTTACCAAAATTCAATTTCTGATGATAAAATTGATCTAACAAACCTGCGAAGACAACATTCGGTGGGGTTCCAATTATCGTTGCGATGCCACCAATACTAGACGCATAGGCCACTATGAGCAATAATCCTATTGAAAAGTTCCTTTCACCTTTTGGAAGATTTTCATGTGAACTATTTGGATCACTTTTCAATAAATTAATAACAGATAAAGCGATCGGCAACATCATCATTGCAGTGGCGGTATTACTAATCCACATGCTGATGAAACTAGTAGCCAGCATAAATCCTAAAATAATTCCATTGCCAGAAGTGCCGGTTACTTTAACCAAATTCAATGCGATTCGTTCATGCAACCGATGCTTCTCTAAGGCTAATGCCAAAAGAAATCCACCCATAAAAAGAAAAACAATGGGGTTTGCATAAGGAGCTGCTGCCTCGCTCATTTTCATGACGCCCATAAACGGAAATAAAACCAATGGCAAAAAAGCAGTAATAGAAATAGGCACAGCTTCAGTAATCCACCATACCATGATCCAAAGTGCCAACGCTAAAACTTTATAAGCGCCCGGAGAAATAAAATCAGGATCGATAAAGACAAGTGTACTAATGAAAATCAAAGGTCCAGCTAAGAACCCAATTTTTTTTGCAGAAAAATTAAAAGATGTTTTCATCATAGTAGGTCTTAACAAAAAAAGAGCGATGTGAACCTCCGCTCTTTATAGCAATGCATTAAATAATTACATTTCTATGGATCAAGAAGTCGGTGATTTTGGATTAGCTGGCTTAACAACGATGGCACGTCCATCCAACTCACTTTCATGGAGGGCGGTAATTGCTTTAGTAGCTTCTTCATCATTATCCATTTCAACGAATCCAAATCCTTTAGAACGTCCCGTCTCCCGATCCTTTACAATCTTCGAAGATACGACATGCCCAAATTTTGCAAATGCAGCTTCCAGGTCTTCACTGCTGGTCTTAAAATTTAAACGAGCAACAAAAATGTTCATACTAATAATAGTTTCATGCACATTAATTCCGGTGCTTTCATTAAATATTCAATTTGTCAATTCCAGATAACAAAATAGGAAATTATTTATAACAATTTCAAGTGCTTCTTGATGAACCATTAGCCATTAGTTCTCGTGCATTTTCAATGGCCAAAGGCGAAGGATTTGCTCCGGCTATCATCTGCGCAATTTCATCAATACGTTCATCTAGAGTAAGTTCTTTTACAAGACTTACTGTTTTCTTCGAACTGTTATCTTTATACACAAAATAATGACGGTCTCCTTTAGCGGCAATTTGGGGTAAATGACTAATGGCAATTAACTGATGTTTCAAAGCCATTTGCTGCATCATCTTCCCTAATTGAATGGCAATTTCTCCGGAGATGCCACTATCTATCTCATCTAATATCAAAGTAGGTAAAGAGGTTTTTTCCGCCATCACATATTTAATACTAAACATTAAACGAGAAAACTCTCCTCCGGAAGCAACCTGAGCCAAGGCTCTGGGCGGAATTCCTTTATTCGCACTGAATAGAAGTTCTATGCTGTCTGTCCCTACCGAAGAAGCAGGCACTGTCTCATGCTCTATTTTCAACAGCGCATTAGGTATTCCCAGATCTTGAAGAAGCTGAATAATTTGTTTACAAAGTGTGGCGAAAACCCGTTGCCTTGATTTACTTAGTTCCGATGCTTTCGCATTTAATTCTGCTAATGATTTTTCAAAATTTGTCCTTACCTGACGAAGAGCCTCATCAACATTAGAAGCCTTATCATATTTTACTTGCAAGGATTCTTGTAATATCAAAAGCTCAGGAACACTCTTCATCCGATGCTTTTGCATCAGTTGATATATTGTGCTTAACCTATTTTTTGTTATTTCAGTACGTTGTGGATCAAATTCTACATTTTCTTCTTCCCGCTCAATCTCACTAAGGATGTCACTTAACTCGATGCGAACACTTTCAATTCGCTCATACAGCTTTTTATAGTCGATGGAATAGGGCGCGATGGCACTCAATTGATTTCTTACTGTACCTACTGCAGGAATGATTGCCATTTCCGACTGGCCCAATTGTCCTAAAATCGCAAGCAGTTGCGTCTTAATTTCCTCCGCATGTTCCAATACTTTCAATTCCGATTCAAGTTGTTCTTGTTCGCCATCTTGTAAGCTTGCCCTAGACAACTCTTCTAGTTGAAATCTTATAAAATCAGATTCTTGCTTTAGGATCTCAGCATCGATCAACAATGAATCCAATTCTGATTTTAACTTGGCATATTGCATCCAAGAAGATTGATAGGACTCTTTTATCTTGCTATTGTTCGCATAGGCATCTATTAATTCCAATTGAAAAGACCTATTGCCCAACTCAAGCGTCTCATGTTGCGAATGTACTTCCATCAAGCGACTGCCAATCTTACGCATGATCTCCAATGTGACTGGGGTATCATTAATAAACGCACGACTCTTACCTCCCGGGCTGATTTCTCTGCGAAAGACAGTTTGATCCTGATAATCCAGATCAAAAGTTTTGAAAATATTAGCAAGACGATAGTCTGTAATATCAAAGATTCCCTCCACCACGCATTTTTCACTTTCATTCCAAAGGGCTTTGGAATCTGCTCTGTTTCCTAATAACAATCCAATGGCACCCAACATAATGGATTTACCAGCCCCTGTTTCTCCCGTAATTACATTTAACTTACTGGATGGATGAATCCCTAACTCCTGAATGAGCGCATAATTTTTTATATTGAGTTGTAGCAGCATAGTAAGACGGAAACAAAAATAACAATTTGTTCATCAAAGGCCGAGGCTCAAAACTGTCAATTGGTTATAATGCTTTGGTAGATGTTGCGCTTTGGGTCTACCGTAGTAAGAATATCAAAAGCTTCACGTTTTACATTCAGACTACCATCAGAGAAAATTTTTGTTAATTCCGAGGATTTCGTATCAAAAAATGAGATGATTAAGATTGAATTAGGATATATCGTCCATACCTTCTTTATATTTTTCAATACCTCCAGAATTTTATCCCGACTTTTATCAGGGGTCTTGTCAAACATATCAAGTGCGATTCGATGATAACTATAAGTGTTTTTGCGCAAATCAGCCATTTGCGGATTATTTAAATTTTCCAACAAAGAATATCTACTGCGTGTGCTTCCTAACGCGGCCCAACCCGGCCGATTGGAGGACTGAGCATTATTTACTACGATCAAAGCTTTCTGCACAAACGGATTCCCACCTAACTCACTAAAGGAATCATAGTCCATGGCCAAAATTACATAGGCATAATAGGCCAGCATAGACGTTAGATTATTGAGATACGTATTATCATTGTATTCCATAGGTTGAGATTCGATATATTCAAACTCCCAGTCACGGTCAGCAAAATTTAATAGAACAGACTCATAGTTAGAATTATAGACCGGGCGTGCAACAGTAATTTGTGCACTGGCACTAAATACACCAATAGATGGCATTTTACTAATATTGAGAAAAATGCTACAATTTATCCGCTCATGAATTTTGTATGTATCACTCGTCCATTTGCGCGTATTAAGAAATGTTGCAATGGCGCGCTCCATATCTTTAAACACATTCCGATCGGATGTTTGAATCTGATCCGCATTGATAGTGACTTTGCAGTTAAGCTCCTGGCTACTGGCTGTTAAAGGTGAGAAAAAAATAAATGATAAAAGATATAGACAGCAAATTGCTAGCTGCGGTCTACGAGCTGACAAGAGCTTAAAATAATAAGCTCGAAGCTTGCTAAACGGAGGATTCTTAGAGTGCTGTGGCATCGATAATTGCATTAACGATATCTTTCGCAACTTCTTTCTTTGATTTCAAATTATATTCCTGTGAATTCCCGAGCTTATCTATGATGGTAATTTTATTTGTGTCAAACCCAAAGCCGGAACCCTTATCATTCAATGAATTTAACACTATCAAATCAAAATTCTTGGAGATGATTTTCTTCTGTGCATTTTCTTTTTCATTCTCCGTTTCCAGGGCAAAACCTACAATCAACTGCCCATTTCTTTTTAATTTACCCAATCCGGCAGCTATATCTTTTGTTTTAGTCAATTCAATAGTCATTTGTTCGTCTACCTTCTTGATTTTCTGATTTGCCGTGAAGGTTGGTTTATAATCAGCTACAGCAGCTGAAAGTACCGTGATATCAGCCTGTTCAAATCGGCTTGAACAAGCTGCATCCATTTCTTCTGCCGAAAAAACACGGGTCAGTTTAACGCGAGAATGATCGGTTGAAAGATGAGTAGGGCCTGTTATTAATTCGACTTCAGCACCTTGTTGGGCCAATTCTTCGGCAATGGCAAACCCCATTTTCCCGCTAGAGTTATTTCCAATAAACCGAACCGGGTCAATCGATTCGTAAGTAGGTCCTGCAGTTACTAATGCCTTTTTGCCACTCAGTTTTTTAGAATTCGAAAAGTAATTTTTGATAAAGATTACAATTTCATCCGGCTCAGCCATTCGTCCATTGCCAACCAGCCCACTAGCCAATTCTCCAAAAACAGGATCAATTTGATGATTTCCGAAGCTGATTAATTTTTGAATATTGCTTTTGGTGGAGGCATGCTGAAGCATATCTAAGTCCATAGCAGGCGCGAAGAAAACGGGGCATCTCGCAGATAAGTAAACGCCAAGCATTAAACTATCACAAAGGCCATGTGCCATTTTAGCCAGCGTATTCGCACTGGCAGGGGCTATAATAAATGCATCCGCCCATAACCCAAGATCAACATGGTTGTTCCAGGTGCCCAACTCATTATTGCTAAACGTAGAGAGTACCGGATTCTTAGAAAGCGTGGCGAGCGTGAGCGGAGTAATAAAGTCCTTGGCCGAGTCGGTCATGATCACTTTCACTTCCGCCCCAGCTTGTACGAATAAGCGAACGAGTATTGCTGATTTATAAGCGGCAATACTGCCACATACACCGACAATAATTTTCTTTCCGCTTAGCATCAAAATCTACTCTGACTTTACATCTTCTGCACCTGCTTCTTGCAAGCGATGGCGAAGCTTCCCTTCGAGAAATTCTTCTATCGCTATTGAAGTCGGCTTAGGCATGCGCTCATAAAATTTAGAGATTTCAATTTGCTCGCGGTTTTCAAATACCTCCTCTAAATTGTCCACTGTCGTGGCAAAGTCAGCCAATTTATTATTCAACTCTTCTTTAATATTCACAGCAATTTGGCGCGAACGCTTAGAAATCACTACTACCGATTCATACAAATTCCCGGTAGGTGTGTAAATCTTATCTACATCTCGTGTGATGATGGATGGTTGTGTGGCCATATTCTTTCAGGATTTTTTAGTTTTTAATTTATTTAATTGATTTAAGCTCTCGCTGTAATAGCGTTGGGCTTCTTTAAGATAATCACTTTTTGGGTAGTTGTCTACCAACTCTTTATAATATTCAACGGTAGCTGAAAATCGCTCTACTTGCTTTGATGTGATGCTTTGCTGGGCCAGTTTATACTGTGCTTGAATTTTTAAATAAGCTAGCTCTTCAATGTATTGAGAATCAGGGAAACTCTTTTTGAAGTTATTAAAAGACACAACAGCCGCCTGATAATATTTCAACTTGAGATAAAGTCTGGCACTTTCAAATCCTTTTCTTTCTAATTTCTTTTGGCAAGCAGCAATAACATCATTTGCTTGATCGGCAAATTTACTCGTTGGGAATTGGTTCACATAAGTCTGCATTGCACCCATCGCTTCAATACTGCTTTTTTGATCTAGATTTTCTGCCGGTGAAGCAACATACAAAGAGTAGGCGTACATATAATAAGCTTCTTCTGCTAGCTGGCTCCGACCATAGGTTTCAAAGAATGTTTTAAACTGATTGGAGGCCAGTAAATAAGTTTTTTCATAATACTGGCAATAGGCAAGATAAAATTCAACTTTTTCCCCCTCCGGCAATCCTCTAACGATGGGCAATATCTGTTCAAAAAGTATAGCCGTTCGGTAATAGTCTTTCTTTTCATAATACTTCAGTCCAGCCTGATACTTGAGCTTCCAATCATCGCTCTTCTCAATTCTTCTAAATTTGCTACAGGAAGCAACAAAAAGTAAGAGTAAGGCCATGAACCAAGGCAAATTGGCTTTGCTTAAAAGCTGAAGAGGGCTGGAAATGCTGGAAATCAAGTATTACGGTTAAAAATAGCCTGCAAATATAAGACACCCATCGAAATTTTCAATTTTAC
>JANPBK010000045.1:0-2209 GCA_031430395.1 Cyclobacteriaceae bacterium | reverse complement strand
TTAATCATGTTGATGTTCTTCTTAAAGTAGGTGATCGCATCCACCGGGTTTCCATAATAGATTTGGTAACCTCCAGAATCCAAGATCACTAACTTATCAAACATCTTAAAAATATCTGACGATGGTTGATGAATGACAGCAAACACTAACTTACCTTTCAAGGAGAGTTCTTTGAGTAAGTCGATGATGTTTTCAGAATCGCGTGAAGATAATCCTGACGTTGGCTCATCTACAAAAAGAACTGCTGGTTCCCGGAGTAATTCTAATCCGATATTCAATCTTTTTCGCTGCCCGCCACTGATGGTTTTTTGCAACACAGAGCCAACTTTTAAATCTTTGGTTTGAGTTAATCCAAGGTCATCGAGCGTTTTGATAACGAGGGCATCTATTTCTTGTTCGCGAAGGTTACTGAAACATAATTTAGCGGCAAAATAGAGATTCTGATAAACGGTAAGATCCTCAATGAGTAAATCATCTTGCGGCACAAAACCGATCACTCCTTCAATCTTTTCCGGATTCTTGTGGATATCAATTCCATTGATCAATACTTTTCCCAATGTTGGCATTTCTGTGCCATTCAATACATGCAATAAGGTAGATTTACCTGCTCCGCTCGCACCCATAAGCGCCACTAGATTTCCGGATTCCTCAGAAATTACCACTTCGCGCAAACCCAGTTTGCCATTTTTAAAATGATAAGAAATTTTATTTGCTTCAAAGCTTGTTCGAGTTCCGTCTGATTGCTTTTTAAATATATTGACGATTTCACCATAATATATTGGATCGGCTGCACCCCATCGTAAAATGCTTCCGGTAGCTAGTACATTAATATTACCTGGCTTTTGGGGCACGCCATTGAGGTAAACATCTGATTTGCCCAGGTAGCGAAAAAAGAAGATATCGGTATTTTTAATATGGAGAATAGCTATAAAGCCATCTAATTCTGTTCGACTAATTGTTTTGGTTTTATTCTTTAACGGTTGACCAGTGTGAGCGACCAGGATACTTTCATTGTCGAAATCCTCCTGTTTTTTAGCGACAATAAAATGCTTAATTAAATCGATGTCACTCTCGACCACATTAAATGCCTGACCTATTGATTTGGCAAGCGATTCTTCCGAGGAAGTAATCAAGCCATCCGCTAAGATCAAGCTCATCAGTTCCATCATGATCACTGTCTTCTGTTTTTGAGCTACCTCTGAATTAATAGAAGCGCACAATTGGAGGATAGCTTCTTGTTCATTTTTTCCACTCAGTTGTACAGAAGTATCTTTTACATATTCATCAAAAAGTTGAAGATGACCCTCCATTGACTTCTGACTAAGGTGGTCCGCCAGAAAGACCTGGATGTAGTCACGCTCTTGCTTGGTTACAGAATCTTCCTTAGCCACCATGGCAAATAATCGCATGATTGCTTTTAGAACGGGTTCACTCATGGCTTGGTGATAATTAGGTGAGGGATAAATGTACTAAAGAAGGTACGGTAATGAAAATAAAAAAGGGATTGGTTTGCACCAATCCCTCATAGATTCTCGAATGATCTGACTATTCTACAATATCCTTTCTCATCTTTTCTACAATCTTGGTGATCTCCAAAAGATGTTTGTCAGTAAGCACAAGATCAGAACGGTTATTTTTGATTTGCTCTTCAATATTTAAGGAGCGGTAGCTAGCCAGTAAATCATTCAAATCAGTTTGGATGGTAGTCACAGGTGATGTTTGTTCTACTGTAGCAAGCATCTTGGCCAATTCTTCAATCGATTTACGCTGCTGTAAGATAACTTGAATGAGAGGGGTTAAAATGAGGTTTCGTTGGTCATCTTTGAGAAGATTCTTTGGATAAGTCTTGATAAGGCCTGTAGATATATACAACCCTTCAATAAAACTTCCAGTAAGAATAAGTGCAGCTAATTTATTTCGACTATCATCCTTTAAGTATTTTTCTGTCTTTTGAACAGCGCCATTTAGCAAGGTGGTGAGTGAATCCTTATTGGATATGTTTTTCTCAAATTTCTTTAGTATTTCAACATCAAAGGATCCGATAACGCCTAGATTATCTGCCAGCTTTTTAGCCGAATTTAGATAATCGATTGCTTCCTGGGTTTTATCGTAAGAACTCAGGTACCCGATATCTGCTGCATATGCCCCCAAGTTCAGAGCTGCTTTATCTTTTCTGGTCAGGTAATGATCTACCTTTTTACGATCATTA
>JANPBK010000044.1:0-17832 GCA_031430395.1 Cyclobacteriaceae bacterium | reverse complement strand
GATCATGCTTCAGTTGAACGGAAGCGTGCAATTCATGCATACAGATTCAGATCAGATCGTGATCCTTATGAACATTCCGAGATATATAAGGTTCTCCAACAGCTAATTTTTCCGCCATCTACTCGATATTCCCCCCCAGTTACTCATTTGTGATTTCATAAGGCAGTTTTCAAATGGACTTTTGAGCCATAAAAAATAAAACGCCATGAAAAAACTTATTCTAACACTTACAATTTTTGCACTAGGGGGTATTGCATTTGCTCAGAAGGCAGACTCTATTCCCAAAAAGAAAGGAAGCTATCTCTATTACGGCCAGCCATTGATTGAAGACAACTCAATGTTTATTGAAGAGGCCTTTAATCAAGAAAGCGGAATCATTCAACACATTTCAAACTTTGTTTTCAATGGAGGTGACTTCGTCTATAACTATACGCAAGAAATACCATTGGCCGATGTCAAGCACCAACTTAGCTTTGGAGTTTCTTACGCATCATTAAAGAAGCCTGAAAACTCTAGTTTATTAAATAATAACTACCTCACCAATGGACTGGGTGATATCTACATCAACTACCGGCCTTTGTTGTGGGGAAAAAATAGTTGGGCATTGGTGATACCTCGATTTACGCTGATCGTTCCCACTGGAAACGCACGATATGGTTTAGGATCGGGAAGTTGGGGAGGTCAGTTTAACCTTGCCGTAACAAAACGATTGAGCAGAAAGCTGACGACTCATTACAATGCGGGTTATACGTTAATGGCGGATGCTGACCATTATGCATATAGCGGGGACGGTACACCAACGTTGGATTATGAGAAAAGGCTGGGAACAAAGAATATTGGCGCGAGTCTTATTTGGCTAATGAAGCCAAAATTCAACTTCATGGTCGAATACGTGGGTACTTGGGGAAGTGAAATTCAAGATGACGGTTCCTTAGGTCAGCTGAATACAGCCGTTATCAATCCCGGCTTCCGTTTGGCCATAGACGTTGGAAAAGTGCAGTTTGTGCCCGGTCTTGGAGTTCCATTCAACTTTACAAATGGAGCTTTTGATTCAACTGGTGCATTTTTCTATCTATCCATCGAGCCGGCTTATTAGTCCACTTACTCAAATGATAAGCCCAGATAATCATTGGAGCTTTAACTCCGCTATTGAACACACTAATTTTACTAAAGAATTAAGAACCCCTATGAAAAAGACAATTTTGGTAGTTGATGATTTTGCCAGTATCCGAAACTTCGTTTGTGAAACCTTACAACGTAAAGGGTATGATACGGTAGGTGCAGCCAATGGAAATGAAGCCTACCAACTGCTTTCCGATACCCCAGGAGTAGACCTTGTATTAACAGATTATAACATGCCTGATTGTACGGGCTTTGAACTCCTCAAAAAAATCAAAGCCAATCCATCAGTAGCCAAAGTACCCGTTATTTTCTTGACAACGGAAGGCAGCCCAGAAAAAATGCGTACAGCAAAAGAAGCAGGCCTCACTGCTTGGGTTAAGAAACCCTATCGGGCCGAAACATTTTTTGCACAAATAGATAACGCGATCACCAATGGATAGCAACCAGAAGCGGTTTGTTGAAGACGCGCTTGATCTGCTGAACGAGTTGGACGAAGGCCTCTTACAGTTGGAGGCAAATCCACACGCTAGTGCACCCTTAGAGCAAGTCTTCCGCACGATGCATACCATAAAAGGCGGAGCCAACATGTTTGGCTTTGAACACATTGGTATGTTGGCACACCACTTAGAATCTTTGTATGATTTTATTCGCCAAGGTAAAGCGCAAGTAAACGATGAGCTAATCAGTATCACACTTAAGTCATTTGATAGGGTGCGAGATTTGCTGAAGGAAAAGGACGCGACTAATGCAAATAATTCTGCAGCCCTAAGCGAATACATTCAACTGGCTATCGATCTTCTAAATAGAAACGAAGGAGAAGCTAGCCGAAACGGCACAAGTAACACGGCCAGTAAAATAAAGAAGGATGAGTTAGCTACATTCTTTATTCGGGTTACTCCTACAATCAATATTACAGCGGATGGTCAGCATCCCTTAGTCTTCATCATACAGGATTTAGAGGCATTGGGCACTGCGAAGACTTTTTTTTACAAAAATGGTAATGACAAAATCGCCCATTGGGACATCTTTATTTCTACCACAACAGCGCAAACTGAAATAGAAAGTTACTTTATTTTCGTAGAGAATGAATGCCAGGTTAGCTACACGAAACTTCTAGCCTTTGATCTATTTGGATTGGAAGAATTCAAGCAATTCATAGAACAATTTAACGAAATCCCTGCTAAGATAGAGCCACTCAAAGCATTAGTAGAAAAGCTTGCAGTAAGTTGCATTCAGAAAAACGAAGATGATTTAGATGGATCGTCTAGAACAAATAAAAAGAAATCAATTAATGATACGTATATCAAAGTTAGCAAACGCAAAATTGATGACTTGTTAAATTGGATCAGCGAGCTAATTATCCTTCAGTCGCAACTCATGAATGTGTCAACTGAAGTTAATGCTGCGGAGTTAACAGATGTGACAGAGCAGATGGAGATGGTCACGAATCGACTAAGAGATACCTCACTGGAAATTGGCCTTGTGCCTATAGAAACGCTAGTAACAAAGTTCAAGCGTTTGGTGCGTGATCTTTCAAAAACATTGAATAAGAAAGTGAACTTCATATCGGAAGGAGCTGATACTGAAATGGACAAAGATGTTATCGAGTTGATGGCAGAGCCGATGATCCACATCATCAGAAACTGCATCGATCACGGCATCGAAAAGCCAGAAGACAGGAAAGCACTTGGCAAGTCAGAGCATGGCACAGTTAAACTGACGGCTTTCAATACGAGTTCTTTTGTCAACATTGTGATTAGCGATGATGGAAAAGGCATTCATAAAGAGAATGTATTGAAGAAAGCAATTGAGAAAGGCCTAGTGGCACCGGATGCGCAATTGACGGAGGAAGAAATATTGAACCTGATTTTCCATCCCGGATTATCTACGGCATCACAAATATCGGATGTATCTGGAAGAGGAGTTGGAATGGATGTGGTGCAGCAAAAGATTAAAGATCTTCGTGGTTATGTATCTATAAAAAGCATCCCTGGAAATGGAACCTCTATTCACATCAAATTGCCTTTGTCGCGTTCTATCATTGAAGGTCTATTGGTGAAAGTGGATGAAACCCGTTATGTAGTTCCCTTGAATATGGTTGACCGCATTGACCGCATTGCCTACGAAAATTTAGACAGAGGAAACCGCGTGAACAAAACGGTAATCGTGAATGAAGAAACACTTTCCGTTTTTTCTCTACGGCAGAAATTTCACAATGATACGGTTGCACCGAAAACAACAGATATCATCTCGGTAACAGTAAATGGGATAAAAAAAGGTATTGCAGTTGATCGGATAGAAGGCAAGATGCAAACCGTAATGAAGCCATTGGGAGAGGCATACCAACTTCAGGATTTTATTGCCGGGAGTTCTATTCTTGGTGATGGCAGCCTTGCGCTTGTGTTAGATCCCTCACGCTTATTCTTATTGTCTGATAATTAAACCCCCCAATATGAAAAATGAATCAAATGCATATTTGACGTTTGCCCTTGGCGAAGAAAGGTTTGCCATTCCGGTGGACCTTGTACAAGAGGTAGTGGAGCCTGGTCAAGTGACCAAAGTTCCTAACGCGCCTGATTACATGCTTGGCATTATCAATCTGCGTGGCCGTGTGTTGCCTTTGCTTGATACAAGGCTAAAACTTGGATTGCCTGCTACCGAACGCACCCAAAGAAGCCGTATCATGGTGTTGGATATCCAAACCGGAGATGACAAGAGCCTTCAGATCGGTGCCATGGTTGATATTGCACGCGAAGTAGTGGAGATCAACGATAACGAAATCCAGGATGCACCGGAATTTGAAAATTTAAAAACAGCGGCACCTATTACTGGTATTGTGAACAATCACGGAGACATCACGATGATCATGGATATCACGAAAGTGTTCGCAGTAAACGAAGTAGTACAATTGAATACATCATTAAATTAAAAAATAAAACCCCCAAAACTATGTTAACTAATATGACCATTCGGAAAAAGCTGATCATGGCTTTCTCGGTACTCATTGTACTGATGATCGTGATCTTTGGTATTGCCTTTATGAATTTCCGTGAAATGAATGCACGAATGAGTGAAATCACGAATGTGACTTCGCACAAAGTATTGCTAATCGGACAGATCAAGCATGACATCACTGCTATCTCCCGCGACCAGAAAAACTTGATTGCTACTGTGGACGATGAGAAAATGGTAGAGATCGGCAGAACAATTGACAAAGAGATCAAATCGATCAATGAAAACATGATCAAGTTGGAAAGCCTGAGCCAAGGTGAAACACTTTCTCTTGTCAAGTCATTGAAAGATATCCTGGAAGATTACTTTATCGTTCAGCAAAACGTTCAACGAATTGCTACACAGAACACAGAAATAAAGGCAGAGGAAATTGCAGACAATGAATCCAGAAATGCATTTCAACGCGCTATGAACACACTTAATCAAATTGGTGGTATAGTAAGTTCAAAGGAAGTTGTGAAAAATATTTTAGAGTTGAAGCAGGCAGTATCTGAACTCAATTCAATTGAAAGAGACATGATTATTGCCAAAACGGATGACGATCTTAATAAACATATAGGACAGGCAAACGATGCGGAAAGAATAATTGAAGATGCTGTAGCGGTTTTGAATAAGAACCTTTCGGGTGAAGCCAAATCCTTATTTGACAAATATGAAACTCAATATGCTAATTACTATGCTTTTCATCTTCAAGTAAGAGGTCTTGCCAAAACCAATTCTGGTGCCAAAGCGGAGGAAATTTCAGTAGTGCAAGGAGAGGCGATTGATGATCAGGCGGATGAAGTGATTGCTAAGATATATGCCATTATTAATGATCAGTTAGCCAAAGACCAAACGGATACGGAAGGTATGTATGACAGTGTAGTTACAACGATGATCATTGTAATCTTGCTGGCCATTCTTACAGGAGTGTTAATTGCTACCTGGTTATTAAAGGACGTTATGAATTCCTTAAAGGTTGCAACTGGCGCTATTAAAAAGATTGCTGCTGGTGACTTTTCATCTGATATAGATGCTGACAAGAAGGATGAAATTGGTGTGATGCTGGGGGAACTTCAATTTATGATTGAAAAATTGCGCAGCAGTGTGGATGTAGCTAAACTTGTTTCGAAGGGTGATTTAACGATGGACTTCGCGGCCATGAAAAACAAGGGCGGTGATCTTGACCAGGCGTTAGAAGAAATGGTGAATAACCTCCGCGAAATTGCGACTACTATCTACAATGGAGCAGAAAATGTTTCTTCCGCTTCACAGCAAGTGGCATCCGCTTCGCAACAGATGTCGCAAGGTGCACAAGAGCAAGCAAGTGCGTCAGAAGAAGTTTCTTCATCCATGGAGCAAATGGTTGCCAACATACAGCAGAACACGGATAACTCACGTGAGACTGAGAAGATAGCAAATAAGGCTGCTAAAGACATTCAAGTAAGTAGCAACGCGGTTTCAGTAACAGTAGACGCGATAACTACAATTGCCGAGCGCATTGCGATCATTGAAGAAATTGCCTCGAAGACAGATTTACTTGCCTTGAACGCTGCCGTGGAAGCGGCTCGTGCAGGTGAACATGGAAAAGGTTTTGCAGTGGTTGCTGCCGAAGTGCGCAAGCTTGCGGAGAGAAGCCAAAAGGCTGCTGCGGAAATCACAGAGATCTCAGGTAAGACAGTTAAGTCTGCAGAAGAATCAAAGCAACTTTTAGTAAACACTCTTCCTGATATTAATAAGACTGCTGAATTGGTACAAGAAATTGCTGCCGCTAGCATTGAACAAAATACTGGTGCAGATCAGGTGAATGGAGCTATCCAACAGTTATCACAAGTAACACAAGGTAACGCTTCTGCTGCAGAACAAATGTCATCTAATGCAGAAGAGCTAAGCAGCCAGGCAGAAGAATTGAAAGCAGCTGTAAGCTACTTCAAATTAGACAACCGTGTTAGAGTAGCTAAGAAAGTAAGCAAGCCAACAGTTGCAGGTATTAAGCGTACTGGAACTGCAAAAGTTCAACTTGCTGAAGCACATCAAAACGGAAATGGACATACAAATGGTTTTGATCTGAAGTTGGCCGAGGGTCCTTCGGATAGTGACTTTACAGATTTCTAGACCTCATCACCAAGCTCCTTCTCCTTTTTGAGAAGGGGCTTAATTAATTTGACTTCCCAATCTTTGTAAAAAAGTTTGGGGGTTTAGTGTTCCGCGGTGTTGGATTCCAACAGTAATGTTGAGTTCAACCTGCGGGCACTCACTTTTAAAGACATTAATAAGGACCTCTTATGGATACCCCCAACATAAGCAGTATTTTAGGTATGGATAATGCCAGCTTTGAACGACTTAGCACGTATGTAACGCGCGAGTACGGTATCAAGCTCCCGGTGTCAAAGAAATCCATGCTTGAAAGCCGACTCAACAAAAAAGTAAAAACCCTCGGGCTTTCTAGTTATAAAGAATTCCTCGACTTTATTTTTAGTGATGAAGGAAAGAAGGAAGAACTTTTTCATGTGATCGATTTGATCACGACTAATAAAACTGATTTCTTTCGTGAAGCTGCGCACTTCCAATATCTCACCAAGGAATTTTTGCCTGCCTACAAAAATGAGTTAGGCCGCAATAACTTAAAAATATGGTCAGCCGGATGTTCTTCAGGTGAAGAGCCATACACGATCATCATGGCGATGGAAGAATATAAAAAGCAGCATCCAGATACAACCTACAGCTTATTAGCAAGTGACGTTTCGTTGCGTGTTATTCAAACAGCCTACCAGGCAGTCTATGAGATTGAAAAGATTGACCCTGTTCCAATTGAACTCAAACGCAATTATTTCTTGCGTAGCAAAACAAACCCAAAGCTGGTGCGGGTGAAACCGCAGTTTAGGAAGAAACTTCAATTCAAGCGGATAAATTTTATGGATAACAGCTACGGACTCTTGAAGGCAGATTTTGATATTATATTCTGCCGAAATGTCCTTATTTATTTTGATAAGCCAACGCAAGAAAGTGTCATCCTTAAATTTTGCAGTCATTTAAAACCCGGAGGCTTGTTATTCCTTGGACATAGCGAATCGATCATTGGGATGAACCTACCTTTAAAGCAAATTCGACCCACCGTGTATCGCTTTGAAGGATGATCGACCTTAGAAAACATACTGTATTCCCGGGTCAATTTGTGATTACCAATACGCCTACGTTGATCTCTACTGTTTTGGGTTCCTGTGTTTCAGTTTGTCTTTGGGACAAAGTGACAAAAGTTGGAGCGATGAATCATTACCTGTTACCGGGAACAGAGGAAGATGAGTTGGGTAATTCGAACCGAGGTATTACCTCCATTCCTTTACTGGTTAAGTCGATGACAAATCGTAAAATCCAATTAAAGAATGTGGAAGCGAAAGTTTTTGGTGGTTGTAATTCCCTCTATATTGACAACGATTTGTTTAAGGTAGGCGAGCGGAATACTGAGATTGCTATGCAAATACTTGATGAATTAAATATTCGAGTTGTTGCTCAACATGTGGGTGGGTGCTACGGACGAAAGATTGTGTTCAATACTGACACTGGAAAAGTACGCATGCGTCTTTTGATTAAGAAAATAGATATCAATGAAGAAATTAATAAAGGTTTTGGTTATTGATGACTCTGCACTAGTCAGGCAGACACTTACCGAAATCATCAATTCAGATTCTCAGTTGGAAGTAGTGGGCGCAGCAGCCGACCCCTATTTTGCTGCGCAGAAAATCAAAACATTCATTCCGGATGTAATCACACTTGATATCGAAATGACGCGCATGGATGGCCTCACCTTCTTAAAAGCTTTGATGTCGCAGTATCCCATTCCGGTGGTAATCATTTCAAGTTTAACGCAAAGTGGAAGCCAGTTGGCTCTCCGTGCGCTCGATCAAGGGGCTGTTGAAATTGTGGCAAAGTCCGAGATCAGAAATACGAAAGAACACTTAGAAGAAACGCGGATCAGAATTACAGATGCCATCAAAGCTGCCTACATGACTCCCGTGAAGCGTGTTGGTTTAGGAAAAGCTATTCAGGAATACACTCCGGCTTCAAAGCCTGCTGCGGATTCTCCAATTTATAAAACGACCGACAAAGTAATTGCAATAGGCGCTTCAACAGGTGGAACTGAAGTCATTCGTTATTTTCTGCGAAATGTCCCGGCTAACTCTCCGGGTATACTAATTACTCAACACATGCCGGCCGGCTTTACAAAATCATTTGCCGATAGTTTGAATTTAATCTGTGAAGTAACTGTAAAGGAAGCAACAGATGGTGAGCGCGTAATGAGAGGCCATGCATACATCGCACCCGGAGGAAGGCACATGGAACTCTATCGCAGTGGAGCCAAATACTTTATTAAGATCAGGGATGGTGAATTGGTAAATCGCCATAAGCCCTCGGTTGAGGTTTTATTCAATTCGGTGGCAAAACATGCAGGTCAAAATGCAGTTGGCATTATCATGACCGGTATGGGAAAAGATGGGGCAGAGGGTTTGTTACACATGAGAGAAGCGGGTGCACGTACTATTGCTCAAGATGAAAAGTCATGTGTTGTATTTGGCATGCCGAAAGAGGCCATTAAGATTGGAGCTGCCGATCAAATCATGTCATTACAAGAAATACCCAAGCGCGTACTCGCCTATTTTTAAGGAATCGGTAGGCTAAATCCATTTTATTTTGTGACCTTAGCACGATGTCCTTCCTAAAAATAATAACCGAACAAGGAGCTTCTTCCACCAACTCAAAATCGGAGAAGAGGAACATTGTGATGTGTAACTACCTGGCATTGGTGGCTTCGGCAGTACCGTTGTTTTTGTTACTCTATAAGCTAATTCAAAACACACTAACCTTTGATTTGTATACCATCCTGACGGTTGCCTTTGTTTTTATTTTTTTATTACCTGTTTCACTTAACCGCTTTGGGTTTAACAATGTGAGTCGGGTGTTGGTATGTTGGCTTCCTTCCATTTATATCTTTATTTTGGTTGTGCATGGGTTAAGCGAGGCCATCAAATTTCATGCTGACTACTATATTGCGCCACGTTTCTATCTCCTGGCATTTTCTTCTTTTCCTTATCTGCTCTATGACTTATCAAATAGGCAGGGGTTGATGTTTGCATCATCTGTTCCATTGGCCATCCTTTTTTTCTTCGATCCTATTCTCAATGCGCTCCAATTGGGCTACTATCAAGTCGGGCTGGAGCACATCGACTACAATTTTTATCAGGTGCGAATCATTATCGCTTTTTTCATTCTTTCGGCTACGATCATTTTTTTACGCTGGCAAGCGGAACGGAGTGAAAAAATAAATAGCCAGTTATTAACTGAACTTGAGGAGAAAAATAACTTGATTAAAACGCAGGCTAAGTCTGAGGTACAACAACTAAATGATCAACTTAAGGTAAACCTGCAGGAATCAAGTGAGCGCGAATTTATTCTTAGTGAATCACAACGGATAGCCAAAATTGGAAGCTGGGAGTATCGGATTGAAAACACATTTCTATTTTGGTCGGATGAGATGTACAATATTTTTGGCCTGGATAAATCTAACCTGGTAAGATTGGAAAATTTGGAAGAGGCTTTAGGACTAGAGGGCGGAAAAAATGTTACCCATGCAACCAATGAATTGTTAAAATCAGGTAAGCCTTATGATCTGACATTCCGTGCTAAAACACCTTTAGGATATCATAAATGGTTTAGAATTTATGCATACCCTATCGTAGACAAGGAGCGGATTGCCGGAGTGCGAGGAGTTTGCCATGATATTACTTTTTTTAAGGAGGCAGAAGGTAAACTTAGAGCAAGCGAAGCGAAGTTTTCAAAAGCGTTTGAAAAGTATCCTGACTTTATCATGTTAGTGCGAGAGCAAGATCTACTAGTTGTAGATGTCAATCAACGGATCACCAGCATTTTAGGTTTTGAAAGGAGTGAGGTCCTTGGACGGACGGCCAGAGCTATGGATTTATTTCTATCAGAAGATGATCGGCAGAAATTTATACAATCATATAATGAAAGTGGTTATTTCGAATGCGAATGTCATTGGAAACGCAAGGATGGTCGGGTCATTCAAGTTAGTATCACTGCTATTCGAATAACTATTGAAGGTCTGTATTATAGAATGTCGGTTGTTCAAGATATTACTGAAAGAAAGGCGGCCGAAGAAAAATTCATAAAGGCATTTGACCTGAGCCCTGATCTCATGGTTATTTTCCGGGAGCGGGATTTGGTTGTTGTGGAAGCCAATAAGAAGATAGAAGAAATCTCAGGCTACAAACGAGAGGAAGTGATAGGTTTTAGTTCGCAGTCCACGGGAGTTGAACTTTGGGGTTCCCAAAAACAGAGAGAGTTGTTTTTTAAAGCGTATAACCTCTCTGGAAGCATATCACTTGAAACCGAACTTCATAAAAAGAATGGGGAATTGTATCATGCCGCTGTTTCCGCAAAGCGAATAACCATGAGCGATGAAAATCACATGTTGGTTATAGTTAGAGATATTACCCAAATGAAGGAAGATCAACGAAGGCTGATGTTAAGCCAGGCCAATCTAAACGCTACCATTAATAATACTGAAGTGCTTATTTGGTCAGTTGATAGGAACTTTCAGTTGATGATGTTCAATAGGCCTTTTTTTGATTTTATTAAAGAGCATTATGATATTGAAATTAAAATTGGTGCCAGAGTTTTGGAACCACTAAAGCTACCCCAAAATACGGAAGCAGATAAGAGGTGGGAAAGCTATTATTTCTCGGCATTGTCCGGTGAAATTGTAAATCAGGAGGAATCATTATTTGGCATTGATTTGCATTATTCTTTAAACCCAATCATTGAAGATGGAAATATCATCGGAGTAAGCGTGTTTGCCGATAATGTTACAGAACGCAATGCACGCGGACGGGAACTTTCGGAAGCAACAAAAAAGATTGGAGAGCTAAAGTTAATGGCGCTCCGTTCGGTAATGAGTCCACATTTTATTTTCAATGTCTTAAATTCCATACAATATTTTATTGCCAAAAATGATCGCCTCAATGCTATTAATTATTTGTCTACTTTTTCAAAACTAATTCGAAGCATACTCACCCATTCTTTAGACAACAAGATTAAGTTGGCGGAGGAAATTGACATGCTTAAAAATTACATTCAGCTTGAGATGGTTCGTTTTGAAAACAAATTCAATTTTGTTTTGGAAGTTGATACGAATGTGGATATCGATTCAATTGAAATCCCCTCATTGCTCATACAGCCTTATGTGGAGAACGCAATTTTGCATGGCTTATACAATAAGGTAACTGCAGGCACACTAACCATTCGGGTTGCCGAGAAGGATGATACGCTCATCTTTGAGATAGAAGATGATGGCGTTGGACGAGTTGCTGCCCAGAAATTAAGACAACAAAATTTTCCGGCACATAAATCCATTGGATTGAAACTAACAGAAGAGCGCTTAAAATTGATTAATGAGCACCATAACGTAAGTTTTGAAATTGTGGATTTAACAGATGAGAGCCATCAGCCGGCAGGCACCAAAGTAAGGATTTGGATCGCCATTTAGACATTCTTGCCATAAACCGCGATAAATAATTCCCACCGACTGCTCGGTCAGGAATGCCACCTGCTCATTTTGCATAGGCGGGGCTATGTGAGAAAGGTAGTTTTACCACACAATAATCAAACACCCATTAACCCCTAATCAAAGAAGCCATGAAAATTAGCAATTCATTAAAATACGCGGTCGGCCTTGCGCTGGTCGGTATCGTTATTTCAGCTTTGGTGATATATGTGGAACGAACCATGATTTCTACCAACAGTAAGAACCAGCCCTACATTGCTCTTGGCGAGTATCTCAAAAACATTTCAACCAAAGCTCACTTGTGGTTTGAAGAAGCCATGGCAGGTGATGAAAGCATTCAAATAGAACGCGATGTGTATGGTTATCTGGATTTGTCAGTTAAAACACTTCAATCAGCAATGAACGGTGAGGAAACGGAGCTAGGCACTTTTCATCAAACAACCGACAAGGAGACGATTAAAATTATCAACGAGTCGATTGAAGATGTTAAAAGATTAAAGGTTTCAGCCGAGCGAAGATGGAAGTTTCGGTTAGAGTTGTTGGCGCAGCAATCTGATTCTACTCAAAAGGCGGGTGTTGATCAGGGAGAAGCTGCAGGCGGAACCCTGGATCAGGAATTTGATGCAGCCTATGAAGAATTGCAAGATACCTATGATCGGTTAGTAAATCACGTCAAGAAAAATGTGGCGCAGGACAACTCCTTCCTAAATAATTTTTCATGGACATCCATTATTTTGATTGTCGTTGTGTTTAGCGGATTATGCTTTATATTTTACCGGATCCAATTTAGAAATGAGAAATTGAGTGAAGTAAGTAACTTGAAACTTAAAGAAGAGTCCGACCGTATCGCCTCTTTTTCGGATTTCATCCAGTCTATTTCAAGCGGAAACTTTGATCACCAGCTTGACCTGAAGGATGAATTGGGTAACAAACTTATTGAAATGAGAAATACCCTGAAGACAAATTCTGAAAATGAGCAAAGAAGAATTTGGGCATCAGCGGGGATGGCTCAGATTGGTGAAATACTTAGGGCAGATCATAAAGTAGTAAAAGACTTGTATGATAATATTGTACGGTTTGTAGTAAACTATTCCAAAAGCAATCAAGCTTCGTTGTTTCTTTTGAATGAAGAAGATGACAAAAACCGATTCCTAGAGCTCGTATCTACGTATGCATTTGATCGTAAAAAACATTTAAACAGCAAATTGGAAATAGGTGAGGGACTTGCCGGTCAGTGTTTTCTCGAAGGGAAACCCATCTTCATGATTGACATACCTAAAGATTATATTAAGATAACATCTGGGTTAGGCGGTGCAAATCCAGGTTCACTGCTTATTGTACCTTTAAAAATTAACGATACGATTTACGGCATTATTGAAATAGCCGCCTTTCAAAAGTATGCTCCACATGAAATAGAACTGGTTGAAAAATTTGCGGAAAGTATTGCATCAACCATTTCATCGGTGCGGATCAACGAACGGACACGTGTTTTATTAGAACAAACACAACAACAAGCAGAAGAAATGCGATCTCAGGAAGAAGAAATGAGACAGAATATGGAAGAGTTGTCGACCACGCAAGAAGAGATGTCAAGAAAAGAGAAAGAATACATAAATAGAATACAAGTACTCGAGTATGAGGCCAATATAGAGAAGTCGGTTCCAAAAGGTGGATATAAAAACGGTCATACTCATCCTGTCTTGCAGGAACATTGAGAAAGTATATTTGAACATTAAAAGCAAGGGTCTTTACTGACCCTTTTTTTATTTTTCGGATCGTCAGTTAGCTCCACATACCAACAATACTTTTAAAAAGGGCGATGATAAAAATTGAAATCAACGGAAGAACCCCTGGCGGCTAAAGGCGAAATAGCCGCAACGCTATTACGTATATTCCTTGTTTTTGTGTGTATATGAGCAACTAGTTGTGCATATACTAATGTTATTTATTGATGAGACTTATTCTTTTGGAGAATCAGCTTTACTTTGAGATGGGCAATATGAGAAGTTTGAATTTGTGATTTAGGCAGCACAGTGCGAATTGACGTTTGACTAAATTAGCAAATGGCTAAAGAACCATATGAAGTATGCAATAGAAGATAAATTGAAAAAACTGACGACTTCATAAATTACAACTGAATATCAGCAAATTGTGATACGTTTGTCAGAATGCGGCCGGGACAATGAAGTCATCTAACAGGGTGATACTCTACTAACAAAGATTTCCATCTTGAATAAGTGAAAGACTTCGTGACAGCCTTGACTTGATTAGGTTCTACGATTACAACAACTTCGATCAGACCACGTTTTTTGTAATTGAAAATCTAACCGAAATGGCTGTGGGTCAATCCTGCAACGCCTACACGAATTGGGGCATAGTTTGAGCATGTAGGTCCAAAATCCATGCAACAAGGAGGCAGTAGATATTTAGGCAATAATTCTTCATCCTTAAAATTAAGAGTACCCTCTATTGAAGCAAAATAAAATAAAGAACTACCTACAGTTTAGATCCTTTACCTTTATTAACTTCGTTTACTCCGGCCTCTTCGTCAAGCATTAAAAATAAACATAATTCGCAGTGTATGAAAACTTTCTTAATGGTCTTGTCTTGCTCTTTTTCTTTCTTCTTTATTCCAAAAACTTTCGCTTTAGATCAAGATACAACCCGCATTAAAGAGTTGCTCGATTTGGGATATAAATACGAGCAAACTAATAAGGATAGTGCTCTTCTGATTTATCAAAAAGCACTTTCCATCAGCCTATCAGCACACTATAATATGGGCGCCATCAAGGCCTATCGTTATATAGGAATAGTGTTCAGCGATCTGGCCAGATATAGCGAAGCTATTTTTAATTATGAGAAATCCATTACTCTGGCAAAGGAAATAAATGACCAAAATGAAGTGGCCACAAGCTTGATTAACCTTGGCAATGTTTATTCCCACCAGGGCATTTATAAAGAGAGCTTAGATCATTACCTCGAGGCTGTGAGAATATTTGAGGTGAGTGGTGACAGCTCAAGGCTTCCTGCGCTGTACACAAACATGGGAAGTTTGTACTATGAAATTAAAGATTATAAGAAGTCGGAAGATTATCATAGACGTAGCATGCGATTAGCTGAATTCATCAATGACAAGTCAAATATTATGGCTTCCAATATAAATTTGGGCAACACACTAATGATTATGGGAAAGCTGGATAGTGCTGAAGCCCATTTTCGGAAAAGCCGGTTATTGGCGAATGAGTTAAATGATCAGGAAAGAATATATACTATTTTAAACGGCCTGGCATCTGTATACAGACACAAAGAAAACTTTGACAAGGCTATTCAATTTGGACGTGAGGCGCTGGTGGCCGCTAAAAAAACAGGTAACCCTGAAATGATCGCGTCTGCTAATTTGTCTTGTGGATTTTTTTCGATGTACCTTAATGATCCAGATTCAACTCTGGCCTATCTGGACGAAGGCATACATATAAGCCATGCCAACAGGTTATTGTCCAGCCTCGCTGCTGGCTACGAGTACAGATTCCTGGCTTACTTAAAACTGGGGATGAACAAAAAGGCTCAAGCCGATTATGAACTCTCCGTATATTATGAAGACAGTATCCGTAATGAGGAGAAATTCAAGGAAATTGGCCAGATAGAAGGTAAATATGAATTGGAGAAAGAACTCCGTGAAAAGAAAATTGCGGAGGAAAAACTGGAAAGCGATGCACAGCAGGCACGTGACCGAAGAGACCGAATTCAATATTTCTCCATCGTCTTTCTACTGGTGCTTCTTTTTATCGGAATCAAGCTGGTTAGTAATTTTAAAATCCCAGTACGGACCTCACACTTTATCACCTTTATTTCTGTCTTACTGTTTTTCGAATTCCTTCTTGTATTTCTGGATCCATGGATTGACAATTGGTCGGGAAGTGTTCCTGTTTACAAACTATTGTTGAATCTATTGCTTGCTGTCTTGATCTCTCCAATCCATAATTGGATGCTAAAAATTCTGCCAGCCCAAACTCAGCAAGCGACAGTCGAAATATAATGTGTTTAGGAGAAGTGATTAGAAATACTTACTCATTTAATTCTCTTTAGACAATCATCATAAAGATTTACCTAGTGTTGTAGATGGCTAAATGGGAGTGACTCGAGAGCACCAGCTGATGATTCAAATAGAACTTTATTAAATTGGGAAGCTCATCAGAATTTTGTACTTAATTATCCAGGTGGTTATGAAGCAGCAAGCAAGTTATTGTTTGACAGATTGACAACATTAAAAGGAATAGTAAGTATAGAAGAATATGCAAGATGTTATGCCGATTCCTCAATAACAATGTTAAATTTTTCTAGAATGAAATAAGTTAAAGCGGAGATGCTCAGTTAACAGAATAGAGTTAGAGTCTATGGTGACATTGCTTTGGTTACCGGTCGTTGATAAAAAACAGGAACTTGGCAAGGACAGCCTTTGAAAGCTAATGAGTGGCTTACAGATGTTTACAAAAAAGCAGAGGATAAGTGGTTATGTGTTTTAAAACACTTAACTCCAGTGAAAAAATAATGTGAACTTATGGTAACTATTGACACGTTAAGGAAAGTTGCTCTTTCATTTCCGGAAGTGACGGAAGAACCACATTTTGAAAAGACGTCATTCAGAGTGAAGAATAAAATCTTTGCCACCTATGACGACAAAACGAAAAGAACGTGTATTAAATTATCAGAGATTGACCAAGATGTTTTTTCCACCGCAGACAAGACCATCATTTTTCCTGTTGACAATAAATGGGGCAAGCAAGGTTGGACACTTATTGAAATGAAAAAAGTACATAAGGACTTATTTATTGACGCTTTAGCAACTGCTTACTGTGAAGTTGCTCCAAGAAAGCTGGCTGCGCAATTGCGACCAAAAGACAATGATGATAGTGTAGCAACCAACCGCTAACAAAATGTTTCTGCAATGGAGCGGTTACGTGTAGCTCAAAGTTTCTATCTTCGTTTCACATTTGTTTTCGGGGAAAGGACGCGGCTTCAGAAGCGCACCACTGCAGAAACACAAACGTTAATAAATTAATTCTTGCACTTCAGATTTCTTCCAGCTCAGAAAATTTGCCGAACATCATTTGTTACCTTCGGGCTTATATCTTAGTATTTTGACACATTCATAAATGGAAATAGGAATAGACAGTTTTGCCAGCAATATGGCCAGTGACGGCTCGGTGAAAACGAGTAGCGTGCAAGCCATCACCGAATTACTCGAGCGCATTGAATACGCAGATCAATCGGGGCTAGATGTGTTTGGAATAGGAGAGCATCATCGCAAAGAATTTTTAGATTCTGCCCCTACCGTGATACTCGCTGCCGCTGCGGCCAGAACAAAACGCATTCGATTGACGAGTGCGGTTACCGTACTGAGTGCGGCAGACCCGGTGCGTGTATTTCAAAATTTTGCTACGCTTGATTTAGTTTCGCAAGGCAGGGCAGAGATGGTGGTAGGACGTGGATCTTTCATTGAATCATTTCCATTGTTTGGGTTAAACTTGCAAGACTACGATGAGCTCTTTGCGGAGAAGCTGGAGCTTTTGCTCAACATCAGAGAAAATGAAGTCGTCAATTGGTCGGGTCAGTTTCGGCCTGCCTTGAAAAATCAATCGGTTTATCCGAGGCCGGTGCAAAAACCATTTCCAATCTGGTTAGGTGTTGGTGGCACGCCTGAGTCGTTTGCAAGAGCAGGTATGCTAGGACTACCGTTGATGGTTGCCATCATTGGTGGCGATACTCATCGCTTTCGCCCTCTGGTCGATTTGTATAGGCAAGCGGGAAAGAAAGCCGGTCATTCCCCGGAGAAATTAAAAGTAGGCTTGCACTCACTGGGATATGTAGCATCAACTACTGAGCAAGCCGTTGCTGATTACTACCCCGGCTATGCAGAGATGTTTACACGAATAGGAAAAGAAAGAGGATGGCCGCCTGTGACTTAGTCAGGCTTTGAAGCACAACGTGGGCCACTTGGAGCCTTCTTGGTCGGCAGTGCAGAAGAAGTAGCAGAAAAAATTATTCGTCACAGCATTGCATTGGGTGGATTGTCACGCGTATCATTTCAAATGGATAATGCCGGGTTATCGCATGCTAAATTAATGGAGGCAATACAATTG
>JANPBK010000043.1:0-6124 GCA_031430395.1 Cyclobacteriaceae bacterium | reverse complement strand
TTGAACGCTGCAGGTCGCAGTTTCGTTGCTGGCTTTCAAGGCGATGGATCATTGACGGCAAATGGCGATGCCAACCAAAATTATTGGCCAGGCATTAACGGAAATAGCTCAAGCGGTACTGCCAATATGATATTTGGCGGATCAATAGGGGTAACCGGTGCAGCAGGAAGCGGTTCGATGGGGAACATTGGTTTTGCAATAGTTGATAGTGTGTCTGCTGGGTACAATGCAGGTAGTGGGAGTACCAGTCCATCATTTGGGGGAAGAGGAGTCAGATAATGATTTTAAAGACAAACAAAAGAATGATGCGTCTCATCTTAGTTATTCTATTCACAGCCATGGCAAGTGCTGCATCCGCCAACAACGTAGCCATCTCCAACGTTACTTCGTACCCAACAGGCAGCTATACACAACTCGGGTTTAATTTAAGTTGGGAAAACTCCTGGCGCACTGCTATACTCACTACCAACTACGATGCCGTTTGGATATTTATTAAATACAAAGATGTAGATGGGCTTTGGAAGCATCTTGATTTAACTAACGCGAATAACTCCATCACCAGTGGATATACCATTGAGGTATCATCTGATTTAAAAGGAGCATTCGTCTATCGCTCCGCCAATGGTTCTGGAAATGTGTCGCTAGCGGATGTACGCCTGGGTGTTACTAAAATTGATGGATCCTTTGATGTACAGATTTTTGGGATTGAAATGGTGTATATCCCACAAGGAAATTTTTATATCGGTGATGGCAATGGCACCACTGAGTCCACGAATGCATTTCACACATCTACCGGAAACACTTCCATCCAACTATCAACTTCACTTGTCAATGATATTCGTACTGACGCCAATGCGTATGACGATGCACAAATTGAAACCATTGGCATTGGCATAGATGGCGATGGCGGAATTGATACAGACGATAACGGTTCAATTGATAATGCATTATTTCCCACAGGCTACACGGGTTTTTATTGCATGAAGTATGAAATATCGCAACGTGGCTATGCTGATTTTTTAAATACACTTACTTACACGCAGCAAGCGTTCGCCACAGCTACGGCACCAAGCAGTGCTACTGGCACCAATGCATTGATTGCCTCCTTTCGGGTATTTATTGAAATCGTAACACCCGGTGTAAGCACAACTACACCGGCTGTTTATGGGCTTGATGGTGATGGCGACAATGTGTTTGATGAAAGTACCGATGGCGAATGGATTGCTCTGAACAACGCCACCTGGCCGCGTTTATGCGCATACCTAGATTGGGCAGCACTTCGACCAATGACTGAGCTAGAGTTTGAAAAAATTTGTCGTGGGCCAAGCACCACACTTTTGGGCGAATACGCGTGGGGCACTACTACTCTCTTTGCATCGGCCTATACCCTTTCAGCCAGCTCACAAGCAGCGGAAATTGCAAGCAATGCAAGTGCAACATTAGGTAATGCCGCCTATACTACTACAAGTTCCTCGGCCAACCTACGAAGTGGGGTTTTCGCGACAGGCTCTACCAGTCGGGTTACAGCTGGTGCAGCATATTATGGTGTGATGGAAATGAGCGGCAATGCTTTTGAGAGGCCGGTGACTATCGGAAATGTAGCAGGCAGAAGTTTCACGGGGGTATTAGGAAACGGTGAACTCAACTCCAGTGGCCATGCCGATGTTAATTTTTGGCCAGGCATAAATGGCAACAACACCGGAAGCACAGCCAACTCCACCTATGGAGGAATAACAGGGGTTACCCAAGGAGCAGGAAGTGGTTTTCGAGGAGGGGATGTGGGCTATGGTGCTACCGAGTTAAGAACATCCGACAGGATATTTGGCGCGGAAGTCAACCCTACTTTCCGAACCGGTGGACGTGGGGTGAGATAGGACTTAGAAAAAATGCTCTAGCAGTGTAATTATTTACAATAACGTAATCCGTTCAATTAACTCCTGCCTAAATGCCTGAGCAAGCGGAATCTTAATAAGTCCTAAATAAATAGTGGATTCGTTTATTGAGCACACCTTTTCAAAATTCACCAGGTAAGATCGATGCACTCGTACAAAAGACTTTGTAGAGAGCTTCTCTTCTACCTGTTTTAAGGTGTGGCTGATGATGTACTGTTGCTTTGCTGTAAAAACTTTCGTGTAATTATCAAATGCCTCGGCATAGACAATGTCTTTTGCATCCAAGGCAATCAATTCGCCCTTGTCTTTCACAAATATTTTATCTGTTGTCAGTAGCGGCTTGCGATGTTTGTAAAGTGCCATCTCAATGTTGATTACTAAATCCTTCTCATCGAATGGTTTTACAATGTAGGCCTGGGGTTCAGTAGCCTTGGCACGATCTAGTGTGGCGCGGTCATAAAATGAAGTGATGTAAATAAATGGAAGCTTGTGCTTCGAGTGTATCTCCGTAGCGAGCTCAATACCATCGCGCGTTCCTTTTATTTGGATATCCAAAAGCACCAGGCTCGGTTTCGCTTTCGATAAAATCAACGAAGCTTCATCAGCATTATCAACAGGCCCTATAATGCCATAGCCTTTTTCTCTGAGTGTTCCGGCAATGTCATCTGCTATGAGGGGCTCGTCTTCTACTATTAAGATTGATCTAGCTGGATTCATCGGACAAATCTCCTATTTAACTATTCTGGCATTTCACTACTAAGCTAACGTAATCTTTTTAAAATCCTTGATCGTTATTTCAACCGAAGTTCCAGCCTGAGAAATTATTGTCATCTCGGCCTTCAACTTTCGCATCAAAGAATTAACCATGCTAAGCCCAAACGATTGGTTCGAATTCTTAGAGGCGTCCATACCTACGCCATTATCTTTTACCAATAGCAACAGTTCACTCGCTGTGTCCTTCAACGAAATTAAAATCGATCCGGTACGTTGCTCCGGAAATGCATACTTCATAGAATTGCTCACCAATTCGTTGACAATAAGCCCCAATGGAATAGCAGAATCTACATCCAATAAAATATTTTCTACTTCAATACGTAAGTTGACTCGCTCAGTATCTAACCCGTAAGAAGACGACAAGCTACTAACCAGCCGATTGATATAGTCATTCATTTGCACACCCGAAATAGTATCTTCTTGATACAATTGTTCATGAATTAGCGACATCGACTTTACACGATTTCTACTTTCGGCAATAGCACCTTGGGCTGCAGAATCGCTAAGGCTCTTAGATTGTAAACTCAATAAGCTGGAAATGATCTGAAGATTATTTTTTACCCGATGGTGGATTTCTTTCAGAAGGGTTTCGCGTTCGTGCAGTGCATTTTCAATAACAGCGTTCTTATCGGTAAGCAGTGTGTTGGATTTTTGTTTTTGCTTAAATTGAAAGTAGATCAGACCAGAAATAACAAATAGTCCAATTGAAATAGCAATCAATAACATTCTTTGATTTGAGCTTGTGATCCGATCAAGAGAATTTTTATGTTGTTGTACTTCAAATTCAGCAATCAGCCTCTCTTTCTTTTCGGTTTCGTATCGTATTTGAAGATCTTGCGCCTTTTCCTTCAATTTTTGACTAATCAGCTTCGTTTCAGCCTCCGTCTGTAATTTTAAAAATGAAAATGCCTCTTTGCTGTTTCCTGCAACTAATTGCTGGTTCACTTTCACCTTATAGTATGATATCTTAGCTTCTGGGGAGAGGTTCTCAAAAACCAAAGCTAGTTTATCAAGGTATTTTGAAGCTAGGTTATGGCTTCCTAAAGTCTCGTAACAAGCCGCCAAATTCACCCAACATTCTGCCTTTAAAGCAACGGGCGATTTTTCATCCAGCAAAACCTCCGCTCTCAACAGATAGTCCAACGCACTTTGTAAATTTCTATTTACCGTATTTTCATCTTTCGAAAAAATGACACCCATTGAAATCAAAACAGATATTTCATCATTGCTTCTTTTCAAATGGCGTGCAAGTTCTAGATTTTTATTAGAAAGTACTGCTGCTTCTAGATAACGCCCCGAAAAAGTATAAAGCACCGCCAAGTTGATAGAGGTATTCAAAATACCTTTTTCGTCCTTTAGCTTTTCCTTAAGTCTCAGCGAATGTTCAAAAACCTGCACAGCCGCATCGTATTGTTCGGTCTTACGATACATTGCTCCTAGATTATTGTACAGTCTTGAAAGCCTGCGATCGTCATGTAGCACTTTAAACATTTTTTCGGCTTGTAAGTACAAATCGATGGCGCCACTATTGTTACCTTGAAGTTGAGAAACAATGGCAAGAGAAAAAACAGCATTTGCAATGCCAACTGAATCCTGGTTTGTCGTACTATAAACCAATGACTGTCTATAATAAAAAGAGGCTGAATCAAATTTTGAAAAATAATCAAAGGCTGTTCCTTTCCTCAAAAAAGCTTTAGCTATAAGCGGAGGCTTCCCAATCTGTCTAGCCAATACGCTCATTTTGTCTGCGTAATAATTAGCCGAATCAAAATTGGTTTCAGCCCATTCGGTTACGAGCTCATCATAAATAGCAAACATTTGATCCGAGTCATGGGATTGACTCAACTCCTGCTTTAGACTATCTATAACAGTATTTATCTGTGCTTGGAGGGTTAAGGAAAGGCATACGGTTATTAAGATCAAACTTTCCTTCATAACCTTCAAATTGATGACATCAATATACCTTCAGGAAAAAATACATTCAATTATACCTATTAAAAGTATAAAATTATACTCATTTACCCTATAAATGCAGTCACATAGCCTATCCTATGACACATAAAAAAGCCAGAAGATATCTTCTGGCTTTTTTTATGAATCTAACTTTAAATTAAAACTTCTTACCCGGGAAGTATGCTACTTCACCCAGCTCTTCTTCGATGCGCAGGAGTTGGTTGTATTTCGCCATCCTATCTGACCTGGAAGCAGAACCTGTTTTGATTTGGCCACAATTCAACGCCACCGCTAAGTCTGCAATCGTATTGTCTTCGGTTTCACCTGAGCGATGCGACATGATGCTCTTGTAAGAATTGCGTTTCGCTAAGTTGACAGCATTGATTGTTTCTGTTAACGTTCCAATCTGGTTCACTTTGATCAAGATTGCATTGCCAACACCTTTATCAATTCCTTGTTGCAAACGCTTTACATTCGTTACAAACAAATCGTCACCTACCAATTGAACATTCTTGCCTACGTTATCTGTCAACGCTTTCCAGCCGGCCCAATCATCTTCTGCCAAACCATCTTCAATAGAAATGATTGGATACTTCTTTGTCCAGTTTGTCCAGTACTCGGCCATTTCCAACGGCTTCAATTTTTTACCGGATGATTTTTTGAATGTATATGTTTTGGTTTTGCTGTCGTAAAATTCAGAGGCTGCAGGATCCAACGCAATCATTACATCCGAACCTGGTTTGAAGCCAGCCTTCTCTATGGCTTTCAAAACAATTTCAATGGCTGCCTCATTCGACTTAATGTTTGGTGCAAAACCGCCTTCATCCCCAACGTTCGTAGAAAGACCTTGGTCATGCAATACTTTTTTCAACGTGTGGAAAATCTCCGCACCCATACGCAGGGCTTCTGAGAAGCTTTTCGCACCCACAGGCATTACCATAAACTCTTGAAAATCGATGGAGTTATCTGCGTGGCTCCCGCCATTCAAGATATTCATCATAGGTACCGGTAAGGTATTGGCATTAACCCCACCAATATAACGATACAAGGATTGACCGGATTCCATCGCAGCTGCTTTTGCTACAGCCAAAGAAACACCAAGGATTGCATTTGCCCCCAGCTTCCCTTTATTTGGTGTGCCATCTAACTCGCACATGATTTTGTCTATCAACGTCTGATCAAATACCGGGAACCCAACCACCTCAGATGCGATTTTGGTATTCACATTATTCACCGCTTTCAGCACACCCTTGCCCATGTATTTCTTCTTATCGCCATCGCGAAGCTCAACGGCCTCATGTGAACCTGTGGATGCCCCAGAGGGCACTGCTGCACGGCCGAATGCACCTGATTCGGTAAACACATCTACTTCTACTGTAGGATTGCCACGGCTATCAAGAATTTGACGGGCGTGGATGCTTTCGATTAAACTCATTTTGATTTTAGATTTAAGAATTAACGTATACTATTTTGACTTACTCTTTTATCATCTGTATAAACTGATC
>JANPBK010000042.1:0-1582 GCA_031430395.1 Cyclobacteriaceae bacterium | reverse complement strand
CCTTCATTGGAAATCGCGTAGGAATTTTTGGTTTGTTGAAGGTGATCGACTCCATGCGCAAGTTTGACTTGAATGTAGATGAGGTTGATAAATTGACTGGTCCCGTTATAGGCAGACCAAAGTCCGCTACGTTCCGCACTTCGGATGTTGTAGGTTTGGATACCTTAGTAAAAGTTTCTAATAATCTCTATGCCGGATTAGTAAAAGACGAAGGCAGAGAGATGTTTAAACTTCCTGAAGTAGTTACAAAGCTTGAGCAGAACAAATGGTTAGGAGATAAAACAGGCCAGGGTTTTTACAAGAAATCAAAAAATGCCAAAGGCGAAACAGAAATCCTAACACTTGATCTAAAGACATTAGAATACAAGCCAAAGGCGAAAGCAAAATTTGCAACACTCGAAACAACCAAAACGATTGATAATTTAAAAGATCGCTTCAAAGTGTTACTTGCCGGAAAAGATAAGGCTGGTGATTTTTATCGCGATTGTTTTTATGGCTTGTTCCAGTATGTAACCAATAGAATTCCTGAAATCAGCGATGAACTTTTCCGTATTGATGATGCGGTGAGTGGCGGTTTTGGTTGGGATCTCGGTCCGTTCGAAACATGGGATGCGGTAGGTGTTGAAAAATCAATTCCACTCATGGAAGCAGCCGGATACAAACCAGCGCAATGGGTGTATGACATGATTGCCTCAGGAAACAAATCCTTCTACAAAGCAGAAGGCGGTCAGAAGAAATACTACGAGATTCCTAGCAAAACCTATAAGTCAATTTCTGGAAGAGAGAATTTTATCATCTTAGAAAATAAGAGTGAAAATATTGTTTGGAAGAATGCGGATTCAAAGATCATTGACCTGGGAGATGGCGTCCTCAACTTTGGTTGGCACAGCAAGAGCTTCACATTAGGCAGTGCTGTCATTGAGGGCATGAACAAAGCCATCGACATGGCGGAGAAAGATTACAAAGGTTTGGTGATCGGTCATCAAGGCGCTGACTTTTCGCTGGGAGCAAATTTAGGCTTGGTGTTTATGTATGCCATCGAGCAGGATTATGATGAGATCGATTTCATGATCAAGGCTTTCCAACAATCGGTGATGCGCATTCGTTACTCTGGTGTGCCAGTGGCAGTTTGTCCACAAGGCAGAACGCTAGGAGGTGGTTGTGAAATGACCATGCACGCGGACATTGCCCAAGCAGCAGCCGAAACTTATATCGGCTTAGTAGAAGTAGGTGTTGGGCTAATCCCAGGAGGAGGTGGAACGAAGGAATTCACCAAAAGAGTTAGTGATGCGATGGAAGAAGGCGATGTGGAATTGAATGCACTTCAAAATGCGTTCATGACCATTGCAACAGCAAAAGTTGCTACTTCAGCAGAGGAGGCTCGTGAGTTTGGCATCTTGAAAAAGATCGATCGCGTGTCAATGAATAAAGACAGACAGATTGCCGATGCCAAGCAAGCTGTTCTTGACTTAGTTGAAGCAGGTTATACCATGCAACCTCAAGCAAGAAATATTAAAGTACAAGGACGCACGGGTCAAGCGTTGTTCTTGGCGGGCTTGCAAGGAATGAAAATGGGCAAGTA
>JANPBK010000041.1:0-31765 GCA_031430395.1 Cyclobacteriaceae bacterium | reverse complement strand
CAGGATAGTTATTTGACCCTACAAAAATGATGTTTTTACCAACTACATTGTAGAGTGCATTTACTGACCAACCGGTAGCCTCGCTATTATAGAACAAACCGGCATTGATTACGTATGGCGCCTGGCCTTGTAAGGGTCTTTCATTCGAGCTTCTTTGGGCTGCAAGAGCTGGCGGTATTTTAATAGTGCTTGTAATTACAGTAGCATTAAACATTACGTTTAAATTGTTTAGAAATCCTGAGCCCGTAACGCCATTCAACGATTTTTTAACTTCAACTTCTAACCCATAAACTTTTGCTGAAGTTGCGTTTGCAAAAACAACATTTTTAGTGGCTCCTTGAAAGTTGATAATCGTCTCTATTGGATCCTGAAAATCTTTGTAGAAGGCTCCAAACGTGATCAATTCACCTTTAGATGGGTAGAATTCCCAACGTAAATCTAAGTTTTGAATTTTAGCTGTTTTTAGCCCAGGGGTACCTTCATATACAAAGTTGAAATTAAAATCGAAGAAGCTAAATGCTGCGATCTCTCTAAACTCAGGCCTATTTAATGTTTCGCCATACGCAGCTCGTACTAACATTTTAGTGTTAAAATTATAGCTAAGATTGGCAGAAGGAAGAATGCGCACAACAGGTAAATTGGAATTCGCATTATTGCCTGATAAGTCAAAGCCATTTAATTTTTGGAGATTATCTTCAACCCTCACGCCAGCATCTAATTTAAATTTTGAGAAAGGGATAGAGCCCATTAAGTAGTAAGCCAACAGTCTGTTACTTGCCGAGTAGCTATCTGATAATTTTGTATTCTCAGCCAAGCGGATACCCGTTGCATTATTTATATTTTGATCTCCAAAGAACTGATTGATGGGTTGATTAATGATGGAAGGATCGGTAGATAAGGTCTTTACATACCCAATGTTACGCGCTCCAAATGTTCTTGATTTTTCTTCATAAAAAATACCTGCTTTAAGTTCCGGATTTTTTAAAGGATCACTCAAAATATTCAAGCGATGCTTGATAGAAAACCCTCCAGTAGTTGCGCTTTCATCTAACTTTGCAAAAAATCTACCAAGTCTTTCTGGTACCACTGCTAAAGCTATTTGAATCAAACCATTATTCTGAGTTACGAATCTTCTATAATCGGGTTGATCCCTATTAGAATTGTTGTAACCAAAAACCCACTCAAGAGTAGTTTGTTTGTTGAATAAGTCATGCGTACCAAGCAATTGACCTGAGTAAATGCCTCGATAAACTTTATCGAAGCCAGCATTTTTTTCACCAATACTTTGGTCTAAATTCCCTACTCTGTCTACATATTGATCATTACTGCTTTGATTTAACAAGTTTTTAAATTCAATAAGATGGTTTGCATTCAATTTAAATGCCCAATTGAACAAGAAACCCGTTCTTATTTGTTGGTTGTATTGCCTGTCTAAATACCCACTATTTGCCTGCGTAGAACCATTCGTGTAATCAGTGCGTGTTACGTCAAAAATAGAATAAGCATTAGAATAATTGATAGCACTTATGTTACCGACATCCACTTTCCCGATTTTAAATTTTCTGCTAAAGGTTAACGTAAATCTTTGATCAGGAATAGCTGTACCTTTTTGTGGAACCCAATCATTCCTTAATGATCTGCCAGCGCTTTCAAGGTCAGAAGCTTGAACATTTTTTATATCAGAAGGAAAACTTGCAGGTAAATTATAGTAGCCTGTATTAAATCCTGTAAAATGCCCGCTATTTTTTTGTTGAGAATAAAAATCACTTGAAGTAGTTCCCACTCGAAACTGGGTGCTATAATCAACGGTTACACTGTTTTCTTCCGGAATACTTTTCGTAAATACTTTAACTACACCGCCAGCAAAGTCGCCTGGTAAATCAGCAGCAGGGCTTTTAAAAACTAACATTTTATCTAATTGCGAACTTGGTAAAGTTGCAAATGAAAATGAGCGAACATCTGTCTCTACGCTGGGCGCATAAGCATTGTGTAGCATCACCGGATTGTATCTTTCTGAAAGCCCTCTTATTTGAACGAATTGATCTCCTTTAATGGTGATACCAGGGACGCGTCTTAGTACTTGTGCAGCATCTCTGTCTAGCGATTTGCTTATTTGCTCGGCAGTAATACCCACCATTACTACTCTTGATTCTTTCAATGTCTTTACTAAATCAAAATCAGTATCTGTATGTCTCGTTCCCTGTATTACAACTTCTTCTAACTCTGAAACATCTTCGTGAAGTTCTATGTTAATGGTTATTTTTTTTGCCGTTTCTACAATGACGTTAGGAATGGTATGTTGTTTATAGGTAACGGAGGAGATTTGTAAAGTGTATGTACCCTCTTTAACATTGTTAATCACAAAATTACCATCTATATCAGTGGCAGATCCTTGGGTCGATCCTTGAATAACAACGTTAGCACCAATAACTGCCTCACCTGTTTTAGAATCTTTTATATTCCCCGCAATGGAGCCCTGAGAATAAGCCGTAAAACTTGTTCCAATGATCAGAATCAATACGTAAAATTTGTGCATACCAATTTTTTTACAAAGGTCGACTCGCCATATTACCTCATGGGGTAGACAGTGTTATGAAATTGTTAAGCAAGTCAGCAGAAACACCTCTTATTCAAGGATTTTGAAAGGAGAAAATTTCTTTATTTACGTTACAATAACTGAAAATGAATAGGTTATGCATTTAGACCGCATAACATTTGGGTGATCGTAGCTTAAAGAAAGTAATATTCTGTTAACGCCATTATTTGCTAATAGGCACTTTCTGGAGCAAGGCTTTTACGATGTCGGAGGTTTTTACATTATCAGCTTCCGCTTCATAGTTAAGTAGAATGCGATGATTCATTACATCCAATGCTACTTCCTTAATATCTTCTGGCAGCACATAATCACGACCTTCCATATAGGCAACCGCTTTAGAAGATAGATTGAGATTAATGCTAGCGCGAGGAGAGGCGCCAAACTGGATATATTGTGCCTCATGGTCCAGCTTGTATTCTTTCGGTTTGCGTGTGGCCGTTACTAATTCGATGATATATCTTTCTAAAGATTCTGAGATCTTCACTTTGTTTACTTCTTCACGGATGGCAAAAATATCCTCTTTCGTCAATATCGTATTTACTTCATAGGTAAATTTCATGTTTGAAATTCTGCGCATGATTTCAAGTTCTTCTTCTTTCGTAGGATAATTCACAAAAACTTTCATCATGAATCGATCCACTTGAGCTTCCGGCAGCGGATAAGTTCCTTCCTGGTCGACCGGATTTTGGGTGGCCAATACCAAGAATGGGCGATCAAGCTTAAAGGTAGTTTCTCCTATGGTTACCGTTTTCTCTTGCATGGCTTCCAGCAAAGCAGATTGTACTTTGGCAGGTGAACGGTTAATTTCATCCGCAAGAATAATATTCGCGAAAATAGGGCCTTTCTTTACTTCAAATTTGCCATCTTTTTGATTGTAAATCATGGTTCCAATCAAATCAGCCGGGAGTAAATCAGGCGTGAACTGGATTCGCTGAAAATCCAAATGAAGGACCTGTGCTAAGGTTGATATGGTTAAAGTCTTGGCTAAACCCGGGACGCCTTCTAATAAAACATGGCCATTAGTAAATAGACCAACCAATAGTCGGTTTACCATATAACTTTGACCTACCACTACTTTGGAGACCTCTTCAAATACTTGCTTGATTTTCTGTTGATGAGCTTGGTGTAGTTCTGAAGTGGAAGTGAATGCCATAGTTGCTTTTTTTGAGAGGGACAAAAATAAAAAAAAGAAGGGATTTTGAGTATTTACTTTTTTTGTAACCTGCCTGACAATCGATCATCATTTTTAAACCCAAATTTGTTCAATTTCGTGTAAACAAGCACTTTCCAATACTTATGAAGCAATTTAATGTAGTCTTTCTTTTGGTTTTAATTTCAGGATCGTGTTTAGCTCAAACGGAGGAACTTCGTAAGAAGCATTACAATGTTAAAAAGGGAGTTGCTATCGAAGGATATGACCCGGTGAGCTATTTTGATCAAAAGCCAAAGGAGGGCAAAAGCAATCTATCCACAACAGAACATGGCATTACTTATTGGTTTAGCTCACAAACTAATTTACTTAAGTTCAAAGCGAGTCCTCAAAAGTACGAGCCGGCTTATGGTGGCTGGTGCGCCTACGCAATGGGAGAAACCGGTGAAAAGGTAAAAATTGATCCGGAGACATTTAAGATTATAGATGGTAAACTGTACATCTTTTATAATTTCTGGGGCAATAATACTCTTACCGATTGGAATAAGAACGAAATGACGCTTAAAACTAAAGCCGATCACAATTGGAAGAAGTTCGTTCCGTAAATCCGTTAAAGTGCACAACACGTATGTAAATATTGAATTACATTTGCCTAATTTTTAAACCATGCAACTTTCAACTGCCTGTTGTACTATTTTGAATCAATTGACTGACTTAGTCACTGAGTTAAAGAACGATGACTTTACAGCCCCCTCTAAAACATTGGGTAATTCTACCATTGGCCAGCATTTACGCCATACCCTTGAATTTTTTATTTGCTTGGAGCAAGGATATGATAAGGGAATGGTAAACTATGACCAGCGCAATCATGACAAATTGATTGAGACTGACAAATACCTGGCCTTAAATACAATTCAGAAAATAGTAGATTTTATATCCTCCCGGCAGGCGGATCAACTCCTTCGGCTTGAGGTTGGGTATAACGCCCATAGTGATGAGGTCATCACCGTAGAGACTAATTACTTCCGCGAATTGATCTATAATATTGAGCATGCCGTGCATCATATGGCAATCATGAAAATTGGTATCCATGAAGTAGCTTCTTATATCACTCTTCCTACTGATTTTGGTGTTGCGGTATCTACCATTCGCTATCAACACGAGGAGGCTTTGATGACTACCGCCAGGTAAATCAAATTTCAGCGCATTGATCGTTAGGAATTTTTTTGTAAAACTATTTCATTGGGAATATTGGCCTTTTGGCATTATTCAAATCCCGTTATTTTTTCTTTGGATCTGGTATGCACTGAAAGAACGATCCTTATTTTACTTCTCGGCTTCAAACCCAAGCATTCTCACCGGGGGCATGATGGGGGAGTCAAAATTTGATGTGCTCCAACTTGTTCCGGAGGAAGTGAAACCAAAAACAATTTTAGTCAAATGGCCAAGTAATGCAGCGCAGGTCTTACAACGCATTGAAGAAAATAATTTAAAACTACCGCTGATTTTTAAGCCAGACATGGGTGAGCGCGGTTGGATGGTTCGAAAAATAAAAAACGAATCGGATATTGCGCAATATCTTCGTGACATTAAGATTGATTTTATCGTTCAAGAATTAGTGGATTTGCCCTTGGAGTTCGGTGTTTATTACCTACGCTTTCCTAGCAAAGAATATGGATTTGTAAATTCCATCACTTCAAAAGAATTTTTGTTTGTAGAAGGGGATGGTAAAAAAATGCTTCAATCGCTCATCTGGGAAAAAGATCGGGCGAGATTGCAATGGAAGGTACTAAGAGAAATATTTCAAGCGAGGTTGACAGAAGTGCTTCCGGCTGGTCAAAAGGTAGAATTAGTTTCCATTGGCAATCATTGTCTTGGCACCACTTTTCTCAACGGCAATCATCTGATTACCGAAAAATTATCTTCTTCGTTCGATAAGATAAGTAAGAAAATCAATGGTTTTTATTTTGGACGATACGATCTGAGATGTGCATCTCTCCAAGACCTTGAAAATGGAAGAGTCAAAATAGTGGAACTAAATGGTTGCGGAGCTGAACCGGCTCACATCTACCATCCGGGAGCTTCATTTTGGAGAGGAGTGAGTGACTTGATACTGCATTGGAGAAACATGTATTATATCAGCAAAGAAAATCATGCGAAAGGCGTACCTTATCTGACCTACCAAGAGGGGAAAGAAATTTATCAACGATTTAAAGCAGCACTTCGTTGAGTTAACTTTACAATACATAGGAAGTAAATTTTTCTTATTTTATTTGATCCAATTACAGCGCACTGCTATTGCGAGTAAGGAGTAACATGCTTTATAATGTTTACTTTTGTAACGGATGCTTCCTCATATTCAAGTATTTTTTGTTGGCTTGATTTTTAGTTTCATTGGCTCTATACCACCAGGAACGCTCAACGTTTCGGTACTCCAATTAGGGCTTGATAAAAAAATTAAAACAGCCCTTCGGTTTGCTTTAGCAGTAGCAATCATTGAATATCCCTACGCATGGATTGCCGTTGAATTCGAAAGTTGGCTTACCTCCACACCGCTCATTATTAAAAACTTTCAATTGATCACTGCCATCGTGATGACAGGGCTTGGATTATTTACCATTTGGACGGCACGCAAGCCATCTACCTTCGCGATACGTTTTAGTGAAAGCGGTTTTAGGAGAGGAATCCTTTTAAGTTTACTCAACCCAATGGCAATTCCATATTGGATAGGAGCTACCGCTTATTTCAAGGCGCAAGGTTGGATCGACATCTCTTCTCCCGGGCTTGTGCATAGCTATGTGTTCGGTACGGCTGTTGGTGCTATGCTTTTGTTAACACTATTTATTTTCATGGCTGCACGTCTTTCTAAGTACGTTCAGCAAAATATCCTTATAAAAATGCTGCCGGGAATCATTATGTTGGTATTAGGGCTTTACGCCTTTGGCAAGTATTTATTTTAGGTTCATCTTGTCTAAGTATCCAATCTATTAGCACCTTTGCTTTACTAAATCATTTTTGTGTCTGATCGATATAACCAACGCGGTGTTTCGGCATCAAAAGAAGATGTACATGAGGCTATCAAAAAGATAGACAAAGGCCTTTATCCAAAAGCTTTTTGCAAAATCGTTCCTGACTTGTTGGCAAACGATCCAACTTATTGTACGGTTATGCATGCAGACGGGGCTGGCACCAAATCTTCATTGGCTTACATCTATTGGAAAGAGACGGGCGATTTAAGTGTTTGGAAGGGAGTAGCGCAAGACGCAATTATCATGAATATTGATGATTTGCTTTGTGTGGGTGCTATTGGACCCATATTGCTTTCATCTACAATCGGCCGAAATAAAAATAGAATTCCAGGAGAAGTTATTAGCGCCATCATCAAGGGCACAGAAGAAGTGTTGTCGATGCTCAGACATCACGGCATGAATATCGTAAGTACAGGGGGAGAGACAGCTGACTTAGGAGATTTGGTTCGCACCATTATTGTAGACAGTACAGTTACCGCCCGGTTGAAACGAAGTGATGTAATTGACAACAGTAATATCCAGGTAGGTGATGTTATAGTAGGATTGGCATCATCCGGAAAAGCAACCTATGAAGAGCAGTATAATGGAGGAATGGGAAGTAATGGACTTACCTCTGCCCGGCATGATGTTTTCGTAAAAGAGTATGCGAATAAATACCCGGAATCATTTGACCCCGCTGTTCCCACTGATTTAGTGTATTCAGGGAAATATAAAGTTACCGATGAATTGCCCGGCTCACCTTTAAATATTGGCAAACTGGTTCTTTCACCTACGCGCACCTATGCGCCCATAATCATTCAGCTTCTTAAAGAATGGCGTACTCAAATTCACGGAATGATTCACTGTAGCGGAGGCGCCCAGACGAAAGTCTTACACTTTATCGAAAATCTACATGTGATTAAAGATAACTTATTTGAGATACCCCCCTTGTTTAAATTAATTCATGGCGTGAGTGGTACAGACTTGCAGGAGATGTACAAGGTTTTCAACATGGGGCATCGGATGGAACTTTATCTTCCTGAAAAGTTGGCATCACACGTAATTTCTGTGAGTAAAAGTTTTGGAGTAGAGGCGCAAGTGATTGGAAGAGTGGAGGCGGCTGCTAGTAAACAGTTGACAATAAAAACTCAGCACGGAGAGTTCATCTATCACTAATCGTATTTATTGGTCAATTATTGACTAAGATCTTCATCCAGATCTTTTAGCTGGATAAAAAGGGCATGTGTAGAAATTTGAATTTCACGTAGAGACATTCCAAGAGAAATTAAAAGGGAGATTAAAGAGGCACCAAAAATATATTTGGCAATCAGCACTTCACCACTAAATAAGGAGAACATACAAAGGACACTTAAAAACAAAGCGAAAATGCTAAGCATTTGCATATCGCGGATCAGCCGTACGCGAAGTTTTAGACTTTTAATTTGATCTGCAATATTTTTATCGTGATCGTTTCTGTATTGAGCGACTAATTTTCTAATCAAAGCGGCCACCGCCAGGAATCGATTCGTGTACGCGAGAAGAATTAATGAAACCGTGGGAAAAAGCAGAGCGGGCGTGGTGATCGTGAGTTCCATTAGCTAAGAATTTACGATCGCAAGGGTAGGGTTAATTATCATTATCCTTTCCGTCATCTTTGAAATACTTGTCCTCATCAAACTCTGTCGGATTCTTTTTGATCATTGGCCCGATCTCTAATATTTTAAATTCCGTTCGCCTGTTTTTCTGTCTTCCATCTGAATTATCTGATCCATCCGGGTTGGTGTTGCGTGCAATGGGTCTAGACTCACCATAGCCTTTAGCAACCAGTCGTTCTTGTGCAATACCTTTTCGGATTAAATAGTTGACGGTCGATTCGGCACGTCTTTGAGATAGTTCAATGTTATATACTTCCGAAGCTACACTATCCGTATGAGATCCCATTTCAATTTTTATTTCAGGATTGTCATTGAGCAGCACTACCAGTTTATCTAATTCTTTAGCCGCGTCATTTCGGATGTCGGCTTTATCATATTCAAAATAGATATTTTTTAACACAAATATTTTGTTCTTCTCTAAGCGATCCAAAACCAAAATAGTATCCAATGTCACAGTAGTAACTAATTCTTTAAGTGATTCTAATGGAACAGATTTACCAATGGTCGTATAGGGTTGCCGTCTTATGATATACCCGTCATGATCCCCCAAGAGCACATAATTCTCATTCTCATAAACGCGAAACAAGAATTTACCATCATTGCCGGTTACAAATTCCTGCATCACATCCCCACCTTGATCCAGCAGACTCACCTTGGTATCGGCCAAAACTTCTCGGGTGCTGTCTTTTCGCTGATTATAGGTAATCCCCTGCAAAAAGTAATTGACTACTTTCAAATTGGGATCATCGTTTACAAAAGTGTAAACGTCATCATCGCCTTTTCCGCCTTCTCGATTCGACGTAAAAAATCCACGATCCGGCTTAAATAAATAAAGTCCAAAATCATCCCCGGTAGAGTTCATCGGTTGAGCCAGATTTTCGATTTGTGTTTTGCCATTGACTCGATTTACTACAAATACATCGAGCATCCCAAAACCCGGATGGCCATCCGAAGAGAAGTAGAGTTTACTGTTTTCAGCCATGTAGGGAAAGGTGTCATCAGCGGCAGTATTTATTTCAGGCCCTAAGTTTTTGACTTTTCCAAAACGCCCACGACTATCCATAATGGCAGAATAAATATCCAAGCCGCCATAGCCGCCTTTTCGATTAGAAGAGAAATATAATGTTCTTCCGTCCGGACTTAAAGCCGGTGTAGACTCCCAACTGTTGGGTTGGTTAATGTTAATAGAAATGGGTTCGGTCCATTGGCCATTGCGGAAGCGTGAAAGAAAGAGATCTACATCACTGGCACCTTTCCGTTTGCCCGTGTTTCCTTTAGCGAAAATCATCAATTTACCATCAGGCGTAAAGGTGATGCAGCCTGTATTTACATTAGGAGAATTAATAATTCCGGGCAACGGTTTGAGCGTTTTCATATCCACGTTAGCCCCTTTGGTATCTACTTGATAAATGTCGGTGAAGGGAGTCCCCGAAGCCTCATAAATTCTTGAGTTCGCTCGAGAAGAAGCAAAATACAATACGCCATTAGAATAAGCCGGGGCATATTCAGCAAAAGGAGTATTAAGTGTTTCTAGTTCCTTGACGCGGTAAAAGCTTTTCATTTCAGATAGCCTCCCTAAATAATTCAGACCGTCTAGCTCTTTGCGCGCCCGATCTTTTATTTTTTCATCTTCCGAAGATAATTCAAGTTCTTCTAAGATTTTTTTTGCTTCGTCATACTTGGCGTTGGCTTGTAGTGCTTTCGAGTAGTATAGAAGGACTGAATCTTTCTCGATACCTGGCCCTCCCGCTTTTGCATAGTAAGGCTCTGCCTCTTTGATCCGATTGGAGAGACGATAGGATTCTGCTATGAAATAGTTTGCTTTTCCACTTTTTGGCTGTTTTGCAAGGATCCCTTTATAGTATTTAATTACCTTTTCATATTTGGCATATTTGAAAGCGGTCTTTACCTTTTTTTCGGGACTACAGGAAAACAGAAAAAGGATGAGAAAACCGATGTTGAGACTTATTTTCATTTGGAATAGACTCTTTAGAATCCTCGCCCGAAATTACGAAATTATAGTTCTAAATAGATAACGCTGGTTTTGGCAAATATTTTACCAGCCATGATTTTGCCACCGGTATTTTCCAGTTTATTTCGAAATCAGATTTGGTGACGACCAAATTATTAAATGTAAAAGTGGTTGTGTTGATTTTGCCACTTTCAAAAAGGCTTTTTAATTCTGTTCTCGAAAAAAGATGGATTTCATCATTCATTAAAAAAGCGATTTGAGACGGGTCTAAAAAATTTAAGCCCACGTCAGTGAGAAAGCCTTTTAGAATCCGTACAGATCCGTCAATGGAGCAACCGCTGGCATTGTTGAAGCCTTCATCTACACTTACAACCAAGAATTGGTTGTACTCAATTTTAAAAGAGGTTTTTAAAGGTTGGCCATGCGCTTCCCATTGTTCGCAAAAAGCGAGTTGTGTCCTTCTCACTTTTTCGGTTTCGGAGTCAGACATTTTTCGGGTAGCCTGATAGACCCAAATACGGGCATGGCCTGGAAGTGATTCAAATGGGATGTACATAATCTATAAACCTTGTGCCTCTGCAATAAGTTCGGCCAAATCCTTCACTGTCACGCTGCTTTCTTTCTCTTTGTTTTTTACTCCATCCGTCATCATGGTCATACAAAATGGGCAGGCTACTGCAATGGTAGTGGCCTGGGTGGACAATGCCTCTTCGGTTCGTACAATATTAATGTCTTTAGTTCCTTTCTCTGGTTCTTTAAACATTTGGGCCCCGCCCGCCCCGCAACACAATCCATTTGTACGACATTTTTTCATCTCCACTAAATCTGCATCTAGCGCTTGCAGTATTTCACGGGGTGCTTCATAGATATTATTGGCTCTGCCCAGATAGCAAGAATCATGGTAGGTGATTTTCTTTCCTTTGAACGAGCCGCCTTCTGCGATTTTTATTTTGCCATCATTAATCAATTGTTGCAAAAATGTGGAGTGATGGATTACTTCATAGTTTCCTCCTAACTCGGGATATTCATTCTTAATGGTATTAAAACAATGCGGACAGGCAGTCACGATTTTTTTTACGTTATATCCATTTAAAACTTGAATATTGCTCATGGCTTGCATTTGGAACAGGAATTCATTCCCTGCTCTACGAGCCGGGTCACCCGTACAGGTTTCTTCAGTTCCCAGCACGGCAAATTTTACTCCTACGGCATTCAATATTTTTACGAAGGCTTTCGTGACACGCTTAGCACGTTCATCGAAAGATCCGGCACAGCCCACCCAAAAAAGAATTTCTGGGCTTTCTCCTTTAGCGGTTAATTCAGCTAGCGTGGGAATGTTCATAGTTAAAAAGTTTTAAGATCCAAATTGCCGAAGGTGATGATCTACATGTTTGAACATACCAATTCCCCATTCATGAGGTGTGAGAGAGCCAAAAAATGGATGGGGATGCTGTGTGACCCCACGCTCTCCGGCTGCAGAAAATTTTTTCAGTAATAGTATCAGTCGTTGTTTCTCTTGATCAAAATTTCTTTCCCCTGTAACTTTTAATTCATCACTGGTTGGACTATTCCTCCCAAATGGAGTATCGTCTGAATACTTCTTTCTAAAAAGGGGTCCCAATATTCGCCCGATTAAAACTCTTTTAGGATGGATGATGCCGCTAGCCATCTCTAGCCCATGGGCACAATGTGCCAGCATTTGGGCCACATTCATTTGACCCCATTGACGCTTTACATCGGGAGAAATTTTTTCAACCCGCATAAGAATTTCTTTAAAAGAGTCAGGGGCAAACAGAGATTTCATTTGAGCTAATCTTTAGACCAATTAAACCGATCGCTGGGAGAGAACTTCCATGGCGCAAAACTGGTTTCGATATTTTGAAACATGCTGTTCCATTGAGCGGGTGCGGCCGATTCTTCCATCGATACGTATCTTCTCAATTCAAGAATAATTTCCAACGGATTAATCAAAACAGGACAAGCTTCCACGCATGCATTGCAACTGGTACACGCATTAATTTCTTCTTTGGCAATATAATCGCCTAATAAAAATTTACCATCATTTAATCCGGGACCTCCCGTTGCCAAACTTTTTCCTACCTCTTCCATCCGATCGCGTGTATCCATCATGATTTTACGAGGAGAAAGTTTTTTGCCGGTCATGTTAGCAGGGCATTCGGAAGTGCACCTACCACACTCTGTACATGCGTAAGCTGCGATGAGGTTATGCCTACTTAAATCATTCACATCCTTGGCGCCAAATCGTCCAGCTTCAACTACTGTAGAAGGGGCATCAGAAGTTAAACCAAGCATGGACTTCACCTCATTGGTGACCACCGGCATATTATTGATGTGCCCTTTCGGCTCCAGCTTGGCCACATACGTATTGACAAAGGCCAAAAAAATATGCAAGTGTTTAGAGTAGGTGACATAAATGGTAAATGCCAAGATGCCTATGATGTGGAACCACCAGGCAAAACGCTCAATAAAAATGAGCGTTGAGGTGTTCAAGCCTTGTAAGGAGGGTGATAGGTAAGAACTAAAAAATAGGGGCCCCGTAGAAACGTAGTGATCGTTTTGTGTTTGCAATAATTGATCAGCAGCATTCATGGTCAGGATCGCAAACATGAGGACAATTTCAATGGTCAGGATCAAGTTGGCATCTAGTCTTGGCCATTGTGTCATTTCAGCAGATTGAAAACGTTCAATTTTCAGGATGTTTCTTCGAATCAGGAAAATCACACAGGCAAATAATACGGCAACGGCCAGAAACTCGAATAGATTCATCAAGACATTGTAAAGGTTTCCTAAGTAAGGAGCAAAAACGCGATGGGTGCCGAAAATGCCGTCAATAATAAATTCAAGTACTTCGAGATTGATAATTAAAAAACCAGCGTAGATAAGGAAATGGAAAAAAGCCGGAATAAAGCGCTTGAACATTTTTCGTTGACCAAAGGCCACTAAAAGTACATTCTTCATTCGTGCTCCTTGATATCCTTTTATTTCAGTCTTTTTTCCCAATTGAATGTTAGTGCGTATACGAAGCACCCGTTTGCGAATAAAAAACCCGGCCAGGCTAAGGGTAATTAGAAATATAATTTGTTGAGCAATCTCCATGATTCAAACTTAGGAATTCAAACCCAATAGGGCAATCGACTCTGCTCGAACATGAGCAGTATTTTTATGATGTTTAACTATATAATCAAATGATGGATTTTCAAATCAACATAATTCTATTACTTTTGTCGCCCCAGACTTAAATAATAGGCTTGGGATCAAGGTGACGTAGCTCAGTTGGTAGAGCAAAGGACTGAAAATCCTTGTGTCGGGGGTTCAATTCCCTCCGTCACCACATAAATGCTGGCTTTCGCTGGCATTTTTTGTTTGATGACTTTTTACGTTTATATATTACAAAGTCAAGTCAATTACTCATTTTATAAAGGGTCTACAGACGACTTATCAAGAAGATTTTACGAACATAATAAGGGAAAAAGTACTTTCACTAAGAAGTATAGTCCTTGGAATCTAGTTTGGTATACTTTCAAGGAAAGTAGAGCGGAGGCCCAAGGGCTTGAAAGGAAACTCAAGAATCTGTCAATCGAGAGATTGATAGAGTTTATGAAAAAATACCCCGCGCCTACCTCCATGTTCATGTTAAGCCCAGTTGTTCAACCCTGACAATTCGGAGACCGCCTGTCAGGGTGCTGACCGAAGCGTCAGCATTCCCTCCGTCACCACATAAATGCTGGCTTTCGCTGGCATTTTTTGTTTGATAACCGCCCAAATGCCTTAGGTTCATCAATCGAATCCTTCGTTTACTTCAGATTCAGCTATTTCACTCATTATATTACACGTCATGTTCCTTTTGGACAAGCATTGTTATTTATGCGGTAATAATGAAAATCTCAACTGACCTTTCGGAAATCCTTATCAGAACAATCTCCATCTACTTCGCTGAAGCTATTCTTGGGTTAGTTCTATTTTTAATGTTTTTATACTTTTCTAGAATTTATCAACGGAAATTTCTAACCATCTGGGCGTATAGCTGGTTAGCCCTCATCCTGTTTGTACTTACAACCATTTGGATTACAATTAATAATATTAACAATTCCGGGGGTACGCTCAGACTACTTCTTAGTATCCTTTCCACAACGGCTTGTTTCGCCCAAGTAGGGTTGGTGTTATTGGGCACCTACTTGCATGGCAGAGAAAGGAGTGTCTTTACCAAGCATTTATTAGCTATGCTAATTGGCATACTTATTATATCCATAGCAATAACAGTTTTCAAGCATGAAGTAGCGGGGGCTGCTCAACTAAGATATTTATTTCGAGTAGGTATTAAATACGCCATTGTTGGTATTGGTTTTATTTGGGCTGGTTGTATCATCATGATTAGTCCCCGTTTTACCAGAGGGCTTGGCCAAAAGATTTTCTCTCTATCTCTGATAGGCATTGGGCTTACTGACGTGTACTATGCAGCTATTGTTGTTAGTAATTTCCTAGGAGCAGATTTTGGTTATGCAGATTTTATTGGATTATCTGAATTGGTATTTAATTCATTTATTGGAATAGGCATGGTCACTTGGCTTTTAGAGGATGAAAGAGGGAAATTAAAGAAAGCAAACAAGCAACTGGATAGTTTTCTATATAGTACTTCTCATGATTTAAGAGCTCCCATTGCCTCCATTTTAGGTTTAACGAATTTGGCCAAAACGGAGTTGAAACACGAAACAAGTCTAAAGTACTTTGAGATGATAGAAGGCCGTATTAAAAAGATGGACTTTGTAATTGCAGACATTTTACAATTAGCTAGAACTACGAAGGCAGAGCCAAAAATTGAGCAAATTGATTTTAATAAATTATTGCAAGAAGTAATTACGGATGTCAAATTCATCAAAGGAGCAAAAGCCATTAATTTACGCTATGCACCTGATGCTTCCTTTATTCTATATTCGGATTATACTCAACTCAAAATTATCTTGGGAAATCTAGTCGGCAATGCAGTCAAATATCATAATGTTGAACAAGTGGATCCATTTATTGCCGTCCGATTTATCTCCAAACAAGAAGAAATAATTATTGAAATCGAAGACAACGGAACAGGCATTGCCAAACAGTATCAGAAAAAAATATTTGATATGTTTTTCCGAGCCACTACACAATCGGAGGGCACCGGATTGGGCTTATATATTGTAGGGGAAGCGGTTGCGAAGTTACAAGGGAAAATAAGGGTGCAGTCAGAAGTAGACAAGGGAAGTGTTTTTACAGTTACTCTACCAATGGTTTAATTTTTTGCTATTGACGTTGCGGCAACAAAACTCGTTGTCCAGGCTGCCTGAAAATTAAATCCACCGGTTTCTCCATCCAGATTCAAAACTTCTCCGGCAAAGTAAAGTCCTGGCATTTTTTTGCTTTGCATGGTTTCCAAATCAATTTCTTTTAAGTCCACCCCGCCACAGGTCACAAACTCTTCCTTAAAAGTTGTTTTGCCTTTGATGTTGAATGGACAACGGATCAAGCATTCGATCAGTTTATTAATGTCCTTATTGGAGGCATCGCCCCAAAGTTTTGATGGATCAACTTCAGCTAACTCTGCCAGCCGCTCCCACAATCGTTGAGGGAGCCCAAAAAAAGGATTTGAAAAAATCTTTTGTTTCCCACGTTCTGATTTATGTTGTTGAAAAACAGCTCTCACTTCGTCTTCTCCATACTGGCCTGTCCAGTTTACCAATGCTGTAAATGTGTAGTTCTGTCGATAAAGGTATTCTGCTGCCCAAGCCGACAGTTTTATCACAGCCGGGCCGCTTAATCCCCAATGAGTAATCAACACGGGGCCTCTTTCACTTAATTTTGTCGTGGCAATCTTTACTTCAGCATCGGCCACCGATACACCCATGAGATTCGTGAATTTTTTATCGAGATCGTTGAAGGTAAACAGGGAAGGAATGAGTGGATTAATGGTATGCCCCAATTTTTGAATCCATTGGTAGTGCGACAACTGTGGATGTCCACCCATGGCCACCAAAACTTTTCTGCACTGATATTTTTGGTCGTGGATTGTAGAAATCAAAAAGTGATCATTTTCCCAGCTAAGTTTCTCTACTCCGCAATTCGTTTCAATTTGAATGCCGAATCTTTTAGCTTCCGTTAGAAAGCAATCTATTATCGTCTGAGAGTTGTCCGTAGTGGGAAACATCCGGCCATCATCTTCTGTTTTTAAAGCGATCCCCAGGTGGCCAAACCATTCAACAGTTTTCTTTGCATCAAATATTCGAAAAAGTCTTTTTAACTCTTTTTGCCCTCGCGGGTAATGCTGCGAAAGCGGTGTAGGTTCATAACAGTGATGAGTCACATTACATCGGCCGCCTCCTGAAATTTTTACTTTTGATAAAAGTTTAGGAGATTTTTCAAGAATCAGGATTTTAAGTTTAGGGTTTTGTTGTGCTGCATTGATCGCCCCGAAGAACCCTGCGGCACCTCCGCCAATAACCACTAAATCAAAAATTTTGGAAGTAGACAAGTTAGTTGTGTAAATAACAAATGGATGCTTATCAAAAATCCAAGACTACCTGATTTCTCAAAATGTCATCCAACGTATCTCTTTTGCGAATAAGTTGGGCTTTACCATTAAGCACCAATACTTCAGCCGGACGGAATCTGGAATTGTAGTTAGAGGCCATGGAGTATCCATACGCTCCAGCATTTTTCAATGCCAATAAGTCCCCCTCTCGCACTTCATTCAATTTGCGATCAGCTCCGAAAGTATCGGTTTCACAAATGTTACCAACCACTGTATATATTTTTTGTTGGCCATTAGGATTTGATGTGTTCACGATGTCATGATAGGCCTCATACATCATAGGACGAATTAAATGATTGAGGCCGGAGTTAACGCCAACAAAGGTTACAGATGGTGTAGATTTTACTACGTTGGCATTCACAAATAAATAGCCCGCCTCACTGACCAAATATTTTCCAGGTTCAATCCAGAGTTCTAACTGTTTGCCATAGCTATGATAAAATTCCTTAAACGCCTTGCCCAACTTCAAGCCAAGGTCATACACATTTGTAATCAGGTCTCCCTCTTTGTAGGCAACTTTAAAGCCACTGCCAAAGTCGATGAATTTCAAGGATGGGAAATCACGAGCCACGCCAAATAGAATTTCGGCCATTTTTAAAAATACCTCGGTTTCGGTAATTTCTGATCCGGTGTGAATGTGTAAGCCATTAATGGTGATCTTATACTGTTGCACCAACTGCATGATTTGTGGAAGTTGGTATACAGAAATACCAAACTTGGAATTGCCATGACCCGTTGAAATTTTATAGTTTCCACCTGCCAAGATGTGGGGATTGAGGCGTATACAACAGGGAATGGTGCTTCCATATTTTTTACCAAACTTTTCTAACACCGAGAGATTGTCCAGATTAATGTTTAAGCCTAAATCTACACCGGCCACAATTTCATCAAAGTCTACACAATTTGGAGTGAACATAATCTCTTCAGCTACAAAGCCAGCGCCTAATGCAATATGCGCTTCTTGTAACGAAACCACATCTACTCCGGCACCATGCTTCTTGAGCAGTTTTAAGATCGAAATATTGGTTAATGCTTTAGCGGCATATTTTACTTTCACTTGATTTTCGGAAAAGGCATTTTTCAGACTTTGCAGTTGTTGAATAATTTTATGCCCATCGTAAACATACAAGGGAGTTCCAAATTCTTTGCAAATCTCAGATACATCAAGGCCCTGGATTTGATACTGATTGTTAACTAATTCCATTGTTAAAAATAAAAGTTCAAATATACTCGCTTTGGTTTTATAAGTGATCGTGTTTTTTTCTTTCCTACTCGGCTGGCTGCCTACTTTTAGTTAATCTTGCCATATGAATTTATTCTTCCGTAAGTCAGGGCAAGGTCCACCCATTGTGATTTTGCATGGCCTTTTCGGTACCTCTGACAATTGGTTTTCACTATCAAAGGTTTTTGCTGAATCGTTTACCGTTTATACGATCGATCAACGCAACCATGGCCAATCTCCACAAACCGAGGAGTTCAATTATCGCTTATTAACCGAAGATCTTGAGCGATTTTTAGAAGACCACTCAATTCACAACCCGATTATTATTGGCCATTCTATGGGTGGGAAAACCGCTATGAATCTGGCAATTAAAAACCCAGCTTCAGTCGGCAAATTAATAGTGGTGGATATCGCACCGAAAGCGTACCCCATTCATCATGATCATATTCTGGAAGGATTAACAGCCATCCCTATATCGTCACTTACTTCTCGGAATGAAGCGGATCAAATTCTTGCGGAGTTTGTGCCAGAATTAGAGGTGCGACAATTTTTGTTGAAAAATCTTTCCAGAAATAGTGAAGGGAAGTTTGAATGGAAAATTAATTTGATGGCTATTCAAAATCATATTCAAGAGATTGGTGAGGGCATGCAATATGAAGGGACCTTTGAAAAACCAACACTTTTCATCAATGGGGCAAAATCGAATTATTTTAAAGTAGGCGATGAAAAGTTGATATTAAAATTATTTCCTGCTGCCCAAATTGAAACGCTCGATGCAGGTCATTGGGTGCAAGCAGAAAGGCCTCAGGAATTTGTACAAACTGTTATTAACTTTTTAAAAAATTAGTACTGTACCTTACCATATTGGCAAACTATACCTGGTGCCTAACATCATCGCAGAGGGAACACAATTCCAGGTGATTCCCTTGCAAGTAACCGAGGCACTTAAATCAATACATTATTTTTTGGTAGAGGATGTCCGTACTGCTCGTAGGTACTTGAGTAGTTTAAAAATTTACCCGGCCATTGATAGTCTTCAATTTGATGTCCTAAATAAAGATACCAAGGAGAGCGAACTGGCCGAACTCATGAAGCCTTTAATGGGGGGGAATAACATAGGTGTAATTTCTGAATCCGGATGTCCGGGGGTGGCAGATCCCGGTTCCATCGCTGTGGCCTATGCTCATCAAAGAAACATACACGTAGTTCCATTGGTGGGGCCTTCTTCTATTCTCCTTGCCCTGATGGCCTCAGGCCTCAACGGGCAAAATTTTGCTTTTCATGGGTATTTGCCGATAGATGAAAAGGAGGCAATTAAATTGATTAAGGAATTAGCGCGAGATTCAGAGCGAAAGAATCAAACTCAACTTTTTATTGAAACGCCCTATCGAAACAACCAAGTGCTTGATCATCTCTTGAATGCTTTAAAACCCGAAACCAAGCTTAGTATCGCACTTGGCGTAACAGGAGCCAGTGAATTTATTCATACCAAAACAGTGCAAGAGTGGAAAAAAAATAGGCCTGTATTGCCAAAGGAACCAGCGCTATTTTCTTTTTTAACTTAGTGCATTACATAAAACAGCTCAATGCTTTACAAGAACTTGCTTTTGGGTAAGCTCTTTACCGAGTAGTATATTGAGATAGTAAGTTCCATCAGGTAAATTTTGCGTGGATATACTGATCTCTTTTTCTGGAGTCTTAAGAGTATACACCTTTTCTAAAAATTTATTTATAAGGTTAATTTCTGCTACTTCACTGCTGTCTGTTTCTTTTAGTATAACAGTTAAGGACTCGTTAGAAGGATTAGGGTAGGCAGCCACTCTTTGTTGAATACCTCCCCCGCCTCCTGACGAATTATTAATGATAATACTGTTAGTCCAGTTGGAGCCACACACATTGTTTGCCCGACAGTAAAGCGTATAAGCTCCATCAGTACTTGAAGTAGTGATGGAAATTGATGGAGAGATTGTTATTTTTCCGCCAATTGCGGTAAAGCCTGTCGGTGGCTGCCAAGTATATGAAGATGCATAAGGAACTGGGTCAACATTAAAATTATAAACAGTTCCACCTGAAGCAGTTGAAACTGGATTAACACCGCGCATACCAGGTAGCCAGATGAGATAATTGCTATCAGCTGGCGGTGCACCTGCCCAAAATGTGATTTGGGGAAATGAAACCACCTGACACCCTAAGTTGATTGAAGCTTGTACCCAGCCGTTACCACCCGATGAAGACCTAACAAATACATTCTTTGACCCCTGACCAGAAACAATAAAAATGTTAGAACTTGTAGTCCATGTAACAGTACCGGCATCTAAAAGTTGTAGTGTAAATTGAGCATCAATAGTACTGCAGACCAAACTAGGCCCAACGATGTAAGTGTTGTCAGGAACTATAGCATACCGATAGTTCAAGTGGTTATATGCTGTTGAATTTGAATTTAAATTAAATGAAGTGCCTAGTGAAACATAACCATAATTGCAAATGGTAGTAGAAGCAGACCTTGCAATGAAGCCGAGAGGATTAGTATTACTTAAATTTGACCAAGTATCAGTATATGGATTGTACTTAAAAACATCGGCAAAGTAATTGGTATAAATGCCATTACCAATGGGAATTCCAATGATTTCAGGTTCCGCATGACCACCAACAATATAACCTCGATCAAGGATACTAAAAGATGCAGCCATATGTCTGCCAATATCTGGCATATTGCTCTTGCTAATAAATGAATATGTTTGCGGATCAAATTCCTTTGTATTCTTCCTGGTTATCCCATCACTAAAACTCTCAATATTCACAGTATTGCTTGGTACAAATCCACCACATATATATGCCTTATTATTCAAAGTGAATACTTGTGCATTGATGGCACCATAGCTTCCTGTATTTACTTTTAATAACCAACGATCTGTTATTGGATTGTATTCGAGAATATCTTTTACTAAGGTGCCGATCATTGGCCAAAGTGTATTTGCAAATGTGCTGTTGGCGCCAAGACCGACATATCCTTTGCCTCCAATACTAAAACCAACTGCTCCGTATCGTGGAGTTGGTCCTATTGCTTGTTTAATTGCCCAATTATCTGTAATTGAATTATACTCATAAAAGTCATTCGTAGCAACTACATCACTGACCTTGGTTTGTGCCAAATTTCCACTACCAAAATATCCTTTCCCATTTATTACAAATGAAATCCCAAAGAATCTTGGAAGGAATTGTGGCGAAATTTTCTGTGTCCAAGAATTTGTTGAAGTATTGAAAGCCCAATTTTCTGGCCTTGGCCCTGTGGTATCATTAAGGCCGCTTATATAAAAAATCTCATTACCTATAGCGAAGGAACTCGCTCCGGTTCTTCCACCTACGTTTGGAAAATCCTGAAGTTGCGTCCAGGTGCCTTGGGCGAATGAATTAGTATAACAAGTGAAGCTTAGAAAAAAATAGATAACTAAACTTTGCTTTAGTGAGTATATATATATATATTGTTTCATGATCAAAAATTTTTTCTATGAAATTGTTTAACGAATATAGAAATAATCTGGTATTTCTTTTATTCTTAATTGTTGTGTTTTCATGTGTGAATGATAAGGAAACAATTTATAAAGTATGTGAATGTACTGCCAACGCACAGGAAAACATAAAAAGTGAGGGTGGAGTGGTTGCACTTTCGCGTGATGGATACAAAATTATTTCTATTAAGTATGGCTACCTAACTCCCTGTGTAGATCTTCCGCTAGAATATCAAACGGAGGGTCAAATTATACTTTTTTCAGGCCATTTAATTTCTACTTGCTACAAAGAACACTCTGGTACAGGGCTTAGATCGCTCTATGTTGAAGTGAATGATTTGAAAAAGAGTGATACGCTCTTTCAAAATGGCCCCTTAACAATCACCACTATCCATACTGAGGATTACGGCAAAGCTCCAGGATTTGGTTATATAGTGAACGACACCAAGAAAAATTTTAAAATTATTCAAGATCAGATCCCTGGTAGTACTAAAATGGAAACCTTTAAAACAAAAGAAGATGCGCTGAAGATTGCTTTTATAGTCGCTTATAGACTTGAGAATTTTAAAGACTTTCCATCTGTTTACTTGGGCGATCTCTGGTTTTTAAAAATTATTGAAATTATTTAAAAGAGATCTCTTCACTGAAGCAAGCCTTATACTGAGTTGGCTTTAGCCTTAGCCTTAGCATATCTTACCACCCCGCCTGAGAAGCCCAAAAATCAGGTCTTTTAAATATCACATATGATTTTACATTAGTAGCCTGTTGTAAAGGGCACACCATCTTCTTGGCTTTTCCCCTAAGCCTTGGGCCAATGAATGCTACTAAAGGAACCTGCGCTATTTTCTTTTTCTCAAGTTTAGGTATAGCCCATCGAATTTGGGGGGTGTCATTCCAATTGTCTAATCAAATTATTCCCTATTTTTGCGGCTCGTAAAACCTTAAACAAAAGATAATGGCGTATTTATTTACCTCCGAGTCGGTTTCTGAAGGCCACCCTGATAAAGTTGCCGATCAAATTTCAGATGCGCTCATTGATTATTTCTTAGCGTATGATGCTAATTCTAAAGTAGCCTGTGAAACCCTAGTGACTACCGGTCAGGTGGTTTTGGCAGGCGAAGTTAAATCAGAAGCCTATTTGGACGTTCAGGACATTACCCGTGAGGTGATCCGCAAAATAGGATATACCAAAAGCGAATATATGTTTGAAGCGAATAGTTGTGGTATTTTTTCCGCTATTCACGAACAATCAGCTGATATTAATCAAGGCGTAGAACGTAAGAAGAAGGAAGACCAAGGTGCCGGTGACCAGGGGATGATGTTTGGGTATGCGACCAACGAAACGGATAACTATATGCCGTTGCCATTAGAACTTGCCCACCTTTTGTTGCGTGAACTTGCTGTAATTCGAAAGGAAGGGAAGGTAATGACCTATTTACGTCCCGATGCCAAATCGCAAGTCACAATTGAATATAGTGATGACAACAAACCACAACGCATTGATGCCATTGTAATTTCCACACAACATGACGATTTTGCGAAAGACGCCATCATGTTGAAAAAGATTAAAGATGATATGATCAATATTCTTGTGCCCCGCATATTAAGGAAATTACCTAAGCGAGTACAAAAGCTTTTTAAAACGGAGATTAAATATTTTATTAATCCAACAGGCAAGTTTGTAATTGGCGGCCCGCATGGAGATACCGGGTTAACGGGAAGAAAGATTATTGTAGATACATACGGAGGCAAAGGTGCGCATGGGGGAGGTGCTTTTTCAGGGAAAGATCCAAGCAAAGTGGATCGCTCTGCTGCTTATGCCACCCGTCATATAGCCAAGAATCTTGTGGCTGCAGGAGTTTGCAATGAGGTGCTGGTGCAGGTAGCTTATGCAATTGGTGTAGCTAAGCCGGTAGGATTATATGTAAACACCTATGGTAGCGCCAATGTTAAAATGACTGACGGAGAGATTTCTAAGAAAATAGAAAAGATTTTTGACATGCGTCCTTATTTCATTGAAGAGCGTTTCAAACTGCGCACACCTATTTATTCTGAAACCGCTGCCTATGGACATATGGGCAGGGAGTCAAAAATTGTTGAAAAGATTTTTAATAAAGGAAAAAAGACAGAGAAACGGGTGAAAGTTGAATTATTCCCTTGGGAGAAATTGGATTATGTGGAGCCGTTGAAGAAAGCGTTCAGAATTTAATGGATCAATCAATAATAGGGGAGCAGCAATATTTTGCTGCTCCCCTATTTTTTTAGACAGTCATGATCTCTGCTTCTTTCTTTCGAAGGAGCGCATCAATCTTCAAAATAAATTCATCGGTTAGCGTTTGAACAGTTGCTTCTGCATTTTTTAGATCATCTTCAGAAGCCCCTTTTATTTTCTTCAAGCTTTCATTGGTTTCTTTTCGGATGCTACGAACACTTACTTTGCCTTGCTCACATTCGTGACTTACTTGCTTTACCAATTGCCTTCTTCGTTCTTCCGTAAGCATCGGTATGTTGATGATCACTTGCTGCCCATCATTCTGTGGGGTGAGTCCAAGATTAGCATTGATAATGGCCTTTTCAATCTCTTGAATGAGCCCTTTCTCCCACGGTTTGATAAATAATGTTCTGGCATCAGGGGTGGTTACAGAAGACACCTGATTAAGCGGGCTCATAGCGCCATAATAGGAAACCATTAACCCATCCAGCATAGCAGGATTCGCTTTGCCTGCCCTAATTTTAGTCAGCTCAATAGACAAATGCCCAATGGCCTTATTCATTTGATCTTTGGCCTCATCAAGGTACAATTCAATTTCCTCCATAAATAAATGTGATTTTTGATTTACGAACTATGATTTCAGATTTGGTTGTTCATCATATCACTTTCAACGCAGCGAAATTTCATACTAACTAATGAGCGTTCCGGCTTCTTCCCCTCTCACGATCTTTAACAAATTTCCTTTTTTATTCATATCAAAAACAATAATGGGCAGTTTGTTTTCCTGGCAAAGCGTGAAAGCTGTCATGTCCATAATGTTCAGGTTTTTTTCATAGGCCTCCTGAAATGAAAGTGTTTTGTATCGAACGGCATCCGGAAATTTTTCAGGATCTTTGGTATATACACCATCCACTCGAGTGCCCTTCAAGACAACATCTGCTTGAATTTCAATAGCCCTCAAGCTTGCGGTCGAATCAGTAGTGAAATAAGGATTGCCAATACCTGCGCCAAAAATAACAATCCGATTTTTTTCCAGATGTCGAATCGCTCTTCGTCTGATGAAGGGCTCACATACTTGCTCCATTTTGATGCCAGCTAACAATCGGGTGAATAACCCTTGTCTCTCCAGCGCACTTTGTAAGGCCATTGCGTTAATGACGGTGGCAAGCATACCCATATAATCGCCTTGTACCCGATCAATCCCCAAGGCTTCTGCCTGCCCTCCTCTGAAAATATTGCCTCCTCCAATTACGATGGCAATTTGAACACCTTCGTCTTTGAGGGCCTTAATCTCTTCTGAATATTGCTCTAATACTGCGGGATCGATGTTACTATTTTTGGAGCCCATCAGTGCTTCACCGCTAAGTTTAAGGACGATTCGTTTGTATTTCATATAGAATTGGTGCGGAATTAAGCTTGGTAAAGATGCACCGAATTTCAGAATTTTCTGAAACCGGAGGTCAACTATTTTCTTTCTAGTCGGATAAGTCGCTCTTGCCAAATTAACTTACCATGTTTATCGATCATCTCTTTTTTTACAAGCAGGTTTTCTGTTGCGCTGACAAATAGACGTGTCGTTACCGAATCGAATTTATCAGGCTGATAGAATTGCTTTTCGAAAACAAAGATGGAATCGGCCGATAGGCTTTGACTAAGCTGTATCTGGGGTAGAATTTCTAAAATACAGGTTTTAAATTTACCTCCTTCATCTTCTCCATCCCGACAAAACCCAACTTTGTTTAGTTCGAACAACTCATTGTTGATAATAAGCAAATTCTTTTTTCTGTAAACCGCTGCCACTTTAATAGCCCCCTCTATATCGTTCTGATTATCCGAAGAGGCCCAACTACTCAATTGGTTTCCCCCAATTTTCTTGACGATCAGTGTAAATTGTGTTTTGGGTTTGCCAAATTCTTCTCGCTCGTAGGTTGCCTCTTGAAGCCCTATCATTCCTTTACTAAGGTAGATGAGTAAAAATGGGATAAAGAAAAAAGTAAATAAAAGATAAGAGAACCCTACCAATCTATATTTTAGCGTCAACCTGCCAAGACCATTCGCAAGTCGAAGTGGCAAATCTTTTATCAAAGGGATAGGGAGAAAGATTAAAACGCCAATCAGATTAAAAAGAAAATGAGCGATCGCTATGCTGATTGCAGCATTTGAATTAAATGTGGCAGCAATAAATGCAGTAATGGTAGTTCCGATATTGGCGCCCAAAATAAATGGAACAGCCGATTTTAGCTTTACTACTTTTTTCGCCACTAGTGGAACTACGAGTGATGTGGTAACGGTACTCGAACGGATAGCGGCAGTGGTCAACAGCCCCCAGGCAAATGACTTAAGTGTATTTTTAAAAAAGAATTTTTGAAATTTCTCCGGAGAACTAAACCCAAGTACTTGGGTAATCACCTTTCGGAAAAAAAGGATAGAGCCAAAAAGCAACAGAATAGAGAGTAGCGCCAAGAGAAATCCATTGTCTATGGAATTTCTTATGAAGAAGATCAGGTTTTCAACATAACCGCCTAAGAATGAAAAGTTAGCTTTAATATTACTCGTTGGCTCGTGAAAGAAATTGGTGGCAATATTCTTAGCCATGCCTGAAAGAAAGCCAAAATAATATTCGAGTGGAAAGAGAACCAGCGTAGTAAGAATGTTAAAGAAATCATGGTAGGTGCCAGCGGCAACAGCCCTTCTGAATTCTTTTTTTTTAGTGATAAAGCCCAATGATACAATGGTACTTGTAATGGTTGTCCCAATATTAGCACCCATAATAATTGGCACTGCTGCCGGCAAGGTAATGGAGCCAGATGCTACCAGCGCAACCACCATAGAAGTAGTAGCCGAACTGCTTTGTATAATAGCAGTAACAAGTAATCCAATAAACAAACCGGTAAATGGATTTGACGTGGCTAGTAAAATTGTTTCAGTTGCAACATTTCCTAGTTGTTGAAGTGAAGCGATCATCAAATCCAAAGAAAAAAGAAAAACTAATAAAGCCGCTAGTATGTAGGCTGTATTACGCAGATAGATTTTCCACAGCATATTATTCAAGGGTGGAATATGCTGATTAGGTGTAAGTTCCTCCATGTTGGAGTAAATATAAGCAGGAGGTGTGGAATTCGCTTGGCCGCTCTATTTGATCCTTCCTTAAATAACAGACTTTAACTCATTCAACGCCATCCAGGCCATTAGTCCAGATGCGATTTTAAGTGCGTCCTCATCGATGTCAAATGTGGGAGTATGAACATAAGAAGTGATTCCTTTCGCCTCATTACGAGTGCCTAATCGATAGAAGGAAGCCGGAATGATTTGCGAATAATAAGCGAAATCTTCTGAGCCCAATGTGAGATCAATATCAACGACATTTTCGCTTCCTACATATTGTTCTGCCGCTTTGCGAATGCTTTGTGTTAAGGTAGGATTGTTTTCCAAATAGGGGTACCCATGATGTATATCCACTTCACATTTTCCACCCATTCCTTCCGCTATGTTTTCTGCCATTTTCTTAATTTTCTTTAGCCCTTCAGCCCTCCACCCTTCATCGAGCGCCCGGAAAGTGCCCGCGATAGTCACTTCATCAGGAATGATGTTGGTCGCGCCATTGGCAGAAATTTTTCCAAAAGAAAGAACGGTAGGGTGTTTTGGGCTCGCATTTCGACTTATAATTTGTTGCAAAGCAATAATAATATGAGAGGCGATCACCACAGGGTCAATCGTTAATTCCGGAGTAGCTCCATGACCTCCTTTGCCTATTACTTTTAAATAAATTTCATCACTGCTGGCCATGTACTTTCCTTCGCGAAATCCGATTTTACCAACTTGCAACAACGGAAAAACATGTTGACCCAGAATTGCGGAGGGTGTTGGATTTTCTAATACGCCTTCTTTTATCATGATAGATGCCCCGCCCGGGTTTTTTTCTTCCCCTGGCTGAAATATTAATTTCACTGATCCTTCAAATTGATTTTTGAGCTCATTTAAAATTTTGGCTGTTCCTAATAACGAAGCAGTATGTACATCATGCCCGCAAGCATGCATCACGCCAATATTTTTTGACTTATATTCAACAGCATTTAACTCATTAATGGGCAGTGCATCCATGTCTGCCCGTAATGCAATTATTTTTCTTGATGGGTTTTTTCCTTCAATGAGCGCGGTAACACCTGTGCCTGCAACACCTTCTTTCGGCTCTATTCCATATGATCGGAGTTGTTTAGCGATGAACTGTGCAGTATGTTGCTCTTGATAAGAAAGCTCCGGATTCGCATGTAAGTGTCTGCGAATTAAAACAACCTCCTCAGTGTATAAGCTTGCAAGTTCTTTGATTTTAACAAGTAATGACATGAAGCAAAAATAGGCAAAACTTAATGCTATTTAATCATGATTCGCTCCGGAACGAGAATAGCATTAGAGAAAACATGTTTTAGACGCAACAAATCTTTTTGTGCTTCCAACCTTGAGAAATACTTCCCCACAGTAACTCTAAACTTGGGCTGTTGATATTGAGTATTTGCCTTTAGATCTTGGATTGATTCAGCCATTTTTTTACTGGCATTTAATGCCTCATCTCGTTTCTGGCCAGAATAAATTTGAATAGTATAGCCCTCCACAAATTTTCGGGTAAGATTAAATCGATCTATGCTATCTAAAATGGTATCCACTCTTTTATTTACAGAATATTGAGGGGTAATTTGAAAAGATTGTAGTCGTATGGAAGTGCTATCTTTTGGCTTACTATTATCTACCGGTATCTTCGGCCTAAGCGAGGTAAGATTTTCATAATAAGGTCTGTCTTTCTGAGCCACACAGCCGGTACCAAAAAATATAAGAGCTCCGAAAATAAAGACGATCTTCATATTTAATTTACATCTAAATATTGCTGAACATCCTTGCATTAGGTCTATTATTATTTATTTACTGCTACCCCTCAATTACGATACACCTACCTGCCTGAACATCATCTTCTACTTTTTTGTATTTCACATCTTTCATGACTCGGCCATCAGGATACTGAACGGTGACTTTATCGTTACGACCAGCGATTTTTTCTGATTTTACAGGCATCACTTTTTCTTCCGTTCTCTCTTGTGTTGACTGGCTTCCTCCGCCTTGTAACAAGGAGCGCGACTCCTCTTTTTGTTCACTGAGACGTTGCCTCTTTTGAGCACGAGCCTCCTGCACCTGGTCGGAATCCTGAACTGGAATGTCTCCCTTCATGAGAAAGGAAATTGTTTCTTCATTTACTTTAGCAATGAATCGCTTGAAGGCCTCGAATCCCTCGAACTTATAAATCAATAGAGGATCTTTCTGCTCGTAGACTGCATTTTGAACAGACTGCTTCAAATCATCCATATCTCGCAAATGTTCTTTCCATTGCTGATCGATAATAGCGAGTGTGATCATCTTCTCCATGGCTTTGATCAGCTCACTATTTTTTGTTTCTACACATTTCTTCAAGTTGGCGGCTACACCAATTTGCTTCGTGCCATCTGTAAATGGGATTAAGATGTCCTGGATGGTAGCGCCACGTGTACGATAGATATCGTTTATAAAAGGCATGGCTCTTTCAGCTGCCACTTTGTTTTTATGCGCATATTGTTTGAGCGCCTCTTCATACAGCTTCTCACTTATTACCGCTTGATCCTGTTTGGTCATTTCTTCTGAAGAGATGACGAAGTCTACACCTAATGTGCGGAGGGTATTCAATTTAAATTCCTCAATATTTTCTCCGGCCTTTCCATTTGCCACCAAGTCATCACAGGTATCGAAAAGCATCGTTAGTATATCCAATTGAAGACGTTCTCCGAATAGCGCATTTCGTCTTCGCTTATAAATAACTTCGCGTTGAGAATTCATGACGTTATCGTACTCCAATAAGCGCTTGCGTATGCCAAAGTTATTTTCTTCTACTTTCTTTTGGGCGCGTTCTATTGAACTAGTTACCATGGAGTGTGAGATAACTTCTCCCTCTTTTAATCCTAACCGGTCCATGATGCGGGCAATCCGTTCCGGCATGAATAAGCGCATCAGGTTATCTTCCAAGGACACATAAAAAGTGGATGATCCAGGGTCTCCCTGACGGCCGGATCGTCCACGAAGCTGTCGATCAACTCTTCTCGATTCATGACGCTCTGTACCAATGATGGCAAGCCCTCCGGCAGCCCGTGATTCGGGTGTCAGCTTGATATCTGTACCACGGCCAGCCATGTTCGTGGCGATGGTAACAGTGCCAGGCTTGCCTGCTTCAGCAACAATTTCAGCTTCGCGTTGGTGTTGCTTGGCATTCAACACCTGATGCTTTATTTTTTTCATCGTAAGTAAACGACTTACCAATTCTGAAATCTCCACCGAAGTAGTACCTACTAAGACGGGCCTGCCTGCGGTTGTCAATTTTACAATCTCCTCAACAACGGCTGTAAATTTCTCGCGAACGGTTTTAAAAACCATGTCGTCCTGATCTTTACGAGTGGCTGGTTTGTTAGTTGGAATTACCACAACATCTAATTTATAGATGTCCCAAAGTTCACCTGCTTCTGTTTCTGCTGTACCGGTCATCCCTGCCAGCTTGTGATACATGCGGAAGTAGTTTTGCAAAGTAATGGTAGCATAGGTTTGAGTAGCGTCCTCTACTTTTACATTTTCCTTGGCTTCTATCGCCTGATGTAATCCATCCGAATACCTTCTGCCATCCAGCACACGCCCGGTTTGTTCATCTACAATTTTTACTTTACCATCTACAATGATATACTCCGTATCTTTTTCAAAAAGAGTATATGCTTTCAATAACTGATTAACACTATGGATGCGTTGCGATTTTGTTGTGTAATCACGAATGAGAATTTCCTTTTTCCTGAATCGCTCTTCATCAGAAAGGATCGGATCTTTTTCAATTTTATTTAGCTCAATGCCAATTTCCGGCATGATAAAAAACTTCGGATCTTCTCCCTCACCAGTGATTAAATCAATACCTTTTTCAGTCAGGTCAACGCTATTATCTTTTTCATCGATAACAAAGTATAGAGGCGCATCCGCCACAGGCATCTCTTTCTTGTTGTCTTGAAGATGAAAATTTTCTGTTTTTTGGAGAATCGCTTTATTCCCCATTTCACTGAGCGCCTTAATCAAAGGCTTGTATTTAGGCATTGCGCGGTACGCTCTAAATAAAGCAAGCCCTCCGTCTTTTTCCATGCCGTCAGCTATTTGCTTCTTCGCATCGTTAAGATATTGATTGACTAATTTTTTCTGGGCTTCTACTAACTTATTAATGCGTGGCTTCAAGTCATAAAACTCGTGCTCATCGCCACGAGGCACAGGGCCTGAAATGATCAACGGTGTACGCGCTTCATCAATCAACACGCTATCAACCTCATCGACCATAGCATAATGATGTCCTCGCTGCACTAATTCTTCCGTCTCACGCGACATGTTATCGCGCAGATAGTCAAAGCCAAATTCATTATTTGTACCATAACAAATATCGGCACGATAAGCATCACGTCTGGCAATCGAATTAGACTCATGTTTGTCAATACAATCCACGGATAATCCGTGAAATTGAAAAATTGGTCCCATCCATTCGCTGTCACGTCTAGCCAAGTAATCATTAACAGTAACAATATGAACGCCTCTTCGGGCTAAGGCATTTAAAAAAGCAGGGAAAGTAGCCACCAATGTTTTTCCTTCACCGGTCGCCATCTCCGCTACTTTGCCTTCGTGCAAAGCAATACCACCAATGATTTGTACGTCATAATGAACCATGTCCCACGTGGTCAGGTTGCCCGCTGCCATCCACTGACGATTCCACTGAGCTTTATCACCGCTGATTTTAACGTTAGGGTGTTTAGCAGCCACCAGCCGATCA
>JANPBK010000040.1:0-14381 GCA_031430395.1 Cyclobacteriaceae bacterium | reverse complement strand
TTCAGAATCGTTCTTTCAAAAACAAGTAACCATCATTAATCCTTTTATCAAACCAACAAAAAGCCAAGCCCAAAAACGTTCTAAAATCGAATTCTTTCCGGAAGGAGGTATACTTTTAGTCGGTATTTCAAACTCAGTTGGTTATAGATTGAATGATTTAACATCCAAAATCAATCACCATCCCATTAAGATTTTAGATGAGAATAATAATGTTGTCTTAGAATTTCAAACAAACTCTTTGGGTCTGGGAAGATTCCAGTTTGAACCAAAACCTAAAACGGTCTACAAAGCACTATATACAGATTCGCTAAACCAAGTTATCGTGGAGGCTTTGCCTCCAATCCACGATGAAGGAATCGGGATTCAAGTAAATGAAAATCAATACAGCTTCAATATTAAAATTAATAACAGATCAAAATTGAAGAGTGTAAAAATGTGGATTCAACATAAAAATCAGCGTGTACTTGAATTTGATTCTATTTTTAATGCAATCCCTCTCGATTTTGAAGTAAGAAAAGAGAAGTTACCTGTCGGTGTTTCTCAACTAGTCATTAGTGACGAAAGTGATCAATTAATCTGCCAAAGAAAGATTTACAACGATTTTAAAACATTCATGCCCATCGACTTATTTGTAGAAAAGAGAAGTTACAAAAAAAGAGAAAAAGTAGTCATTGGGTTAAGCATGAAAGATTCATTAGCGGGCAAATTCTCCATAAGCGTAAGAGGTGTAGAGAAAAATTACCCCAAAAAGCAATCAACACTACCTCATCCATTGGAATATGATATTGTCACAAACAATCCAACTTCCCAAACAACAGCATCTAATGACGTCATGCGAGTTCATCTCGATAAACGTGTAGCAAACGAATCAACGGCAAAAGAAAAAGTTAAATATTTACCTGAAGTACGCGGAAATCTTTTAACAGGAAAAGTGACAATGCATGACTCCATTTCAATGGGAGCACAAAATGTTTACCTATCCGTCCCTTCTAAAGAATTTCTATTCATGATCTCTAGAACAGACTCAACGGGTCGTTTTTTCTTTAATACAGATAGAATCCATGAAAATAACCCAGGTGTTATTATACAAGTCAATCCCGAAGCATGCCCTCAATGCAAAATATCTCTTGATCCAAGTGGCCTGGATGACTATTCAAGATTTAGGCCAGCATCGCTAGATATTGATTCTTCCATTCGTTCAATGATTGAAAGACGGAGCTTACAGACTCAGATTGAGAATGCATACTATGTTCAAAAAAAGGATTCCATCATTACGAAGACTGAAGTTTCCAGATTTTACGGAAAGCCCGATAAAGTTTATATCCTGGATAACTATGTTCGCTTCGCCACTATGGAGGACATATTCATCGAATATCTAGATGAGGTCATCCTAAAAAATAAGAGAACCGGCTTCGATATCAAGGTAATGAATAGGAGAAAGCATGAGCCATTTGCTGCTAACCCGCTAATACTAATTGATGGTATTCCAATTTTCGATAACCAACAATTAATGAACTATAATCCACTTTTGATCAATCGGATTGAAATTATTGGAAGGCAATATTTTTATGGACCACTTGAAATCGATGGAATTATTAGCATAATTACCTATACCGGTAATGGGAAGAATATAAGGGTTCCTGATATGGAAAAGATCACCTCAATTCAAGGTCACAAATTATACTATTCCCCAATTTATGACGCTCAATCTAAAAATTTAGACAGGATTCCAGACTATCGAACTCAACTCTATTGGAATCCAAACTTAACAATAGTAGATAAGCAACAATCGCTAGAATTCTACACCTCAGATCTGGAAGGTGAATTCGAAATAATCTTGGAAGGAATCACAACAAACGGTACACTTCTGCACTATTCTGATGTATTTCAAGTTGGTAAGAATTAAGTAATTTATTGGCCTAAATTTCTTTCAACATATTACTTTGAAACACCTATCGAAAACGCTACAAAAAAAGAAAAAAATACTCTTGGCTTCGGTGCTAAAACCGATCGATGATACGCGCATGTTTGAAAAGCTGGGAAGCTCATTAGCCGAGGCTGGAAACTACGAAGTTTATATTATTGGATTTCCATCCAAAAAAATGCCTGTAGAAGTCGACTCCATTCACTTTTTTCCTCTGTCAAAATTTTCCAGAATGAGTTTCCCAAGGCTGGCAGCACCCTTTAAAATACTAAAATTATCATTTCAAGTAAAACCTGATGTATTGATAGTTAACACCCATGAATTACTGATAGTTGGTATCCTAAACAGAATATTATTTGGCACCCGAATAGTCTATGATATCCAAGAGAATTATTGGAGAAACATCTTACACACCAATGCTTTTCCATGGCCGCTAAGATGGCTTTTGGCAGTATGGGTAAGGCTAAAAGAAGCAGTCACTTCCCCCCTCTTTCAATGGAATTTTTTAGCGGAAAAAGGGTACGAAAAAGAGCTTCGTTTTCTATCAAACAGATACACTGTGTTGGAGAATAAAGTGAGGTTGCCAAAAGGATTTAAGAGGACAAATAATTCAGCCAAAATCAAACTTCTTTTCAGCGGAACACTCGCTGAAAGTACGGGCGTTTTTGAAGGCATCCATTTGGCGAAAACACTGTACCAAAAAGAGCCGACTATCGAATTGAAGATTGTTGGCTACTGTGCGCTGCCTCATACTTTAAGAGAGATCAAAAAAGCGATCGAGGGCTACCCATTTATCACCCTGATTGGCGGTGATGAGCTGGTGCCGCACGACCAACTTTTGGATGCCATGGCTGAATCTGATTTTGGATTAATAAGTTATCGGCTGGCCAAGCATATAGAGAATTCTGTTCCTACCAAATTGTATGAATACCTGGGATGTCATCTACCCATTTTGCTTCAGGACTATCCACCCTGGACGGAGATCTGTGAGCCTTATCAAGCTGCGGTAATAGTGAATTATTCCAAACCCGATATAGACTTGATCTTGCTACAGATGAAGGCTTTAAAATTCTATACCAAGCTACCCGAAGATGTGACATGGGAAACGGAAGAACCAAAGCTCTTAAAAGCCATTGCCGGTTTATGCTAGATTAAAAGACTGACATCCGCAGGAGTCCGATACAAGCTTTGTAATTCCAACTTGGTAGCAAAAGGAAATGTCTAAACTATTTTTTAGGCTCGTCTAAATAATATACCTTTGGATTTTACAGCTTAGCCATGATTAGTCTTACCGAAGAGAATTACCTCAAAGCTATCTATCATTTATCGGAGGCAGGAAAGAAGGAGGTTTTGACGAATGAACTGGCAGAGGCCATGCACACAAAAGCAGCTTCGGCTACAGACATGATCAAAAAGTTAGCCGCCAAAGATTATCTGAGCTATGAAAAATACCATGGCGTAAATATTACCCAACAAGGGCGGACACTTGCCTTATCGGTCATCCGCAAGCATCGCTTGTGGGAAACCTTTTTAGTGCAGACCCTCGGCTTTAAGTGGGATGAAGTACATGAAGTAGCCGAACAACTAGAACACATTCAATCTCCACTGCTCATAGAAAAGCTGGATAAGCTGCTTGGCTTTCCAAAAGTTGACCCCCATGGAGACCCGATACCCGATATAAATGGAAAAATCAAATCACTGCAGAAAGTGATGTTGGCAAGTTTGAAACCGGGAGCTACCACACTGATCGTAGCAGTAAAAGATTCTGACTCGCAACTGCTAAAGTACCTGGATAAGATAGGTGCCCGACCCGGCATAAAAATTAATGTAGTTGGTATCGAAGAATACGATGGCTCTATGGAAGTGTTGATTGGTGAACAGAAATTTTTCTTGTCGAAAGAAGTGGCTGAAAATATACTAGTGACCAATTGATATGACCTCTTCTCACCCACCACGCAAATCCCTGAGCGAAGTACATGCTTCGGTAGATGCTACCAATCGAAGGGGGTGGCGTAAGTTGCTAGCATTTTTAGGACCTGCGTACTTGGTGAGTGTTGGCTATATGGACCCGGGCAATTGGGCCACAGATATTGCAGGTGGCAGCAAATTCGGTTACTCACTTTTGTGGGTATTGCTGATGAGCAATATGATGGCTTTGCTTTTACAAAGCTTAAGCGCGAGGTTGGGTGTAGTACGCCAGCTTGATTTGGCACAAGCATCAAGAAGTTCGTACCACCCGGTAGTCAATTTTTGCCTTTGGATATTGGCAGAGATCGCCATAGCCGCGTGCGATTTAGCTGAGGTATTGGGTATGGCGATTGGCTTGCAACTCCTCTTCGGGCTACCCTTGATCTGGGGTGTTTCACTTACTGTGTTGGATACCTTGCTGCTGCTGGTACTGCAAAGCTACGGCATGCGAAAAATAGAAGCGTTCATTATTGCACTCGTTGCCATCATCGGAATATCCTTTGTGATGGAAATGATTTGGGCTAAACCATCGTGGGGCGATGTATCTATTGGTTTTATTCCAACGATGCCCACCAATGAAGCGTTGTACATTGCCATTGGAATAATTGGGGCAACAGTGATGCCGCACAACCTTTATCTACATTCATCACTGGTGCAAACTCGGAGGATTGACACCAGCGAAAAAGGAATCTGGTCTGCTATCAAGTATAATTTTATTGACTCTGCCATCGCGCTCAATGCTGCCTTCTTTGTGAATGCGGCCATTTTAATTTTAGCGGCTTCTACTTTTTTTCGCGCAGGCATGTTCGAAGTTTCCGATATCCAGGATTCTTACAAGTTTCTCGCACCACTCACAGGCACTGAATGGGCTTCGATTCTTTTTGGTGTAGCCCTCGTTGCTGCGGGACAAAGTTCCACCATCACAGGCACGCTGGCTGGTCAGGTGGTCATGGAAGGATATTTAAATCTACGCATTGCGCCTTGGTTGAGACGACTGATTACCCGATTGATCGCCATCATTCCGGCCTACATCGTCATCTTAGTTTATGGTGAAGGCCAGACCGGTGAGTTATTAGTTTTCAGTCAGGTCGTATTGAGTTTACAGTTGGGGTTTGCCGTAATTCCATTGATTCATTTTACCAGCGACAAACAAAAGATGGGCGTCTTCGCCATTAAGCCATGGGTTAAAATTGCGGCCTGGACCATTGCATTTATCATTGTTTCACTCAACGTAAAACTCGTCATTCAAGAAATAGAAGGATGGCTCGCCAATGCCGGTGAGCACGCCTGGCTTATCTGGTCGCTCGTCATTCCCATCTGCGCAGCCACCGGGTTGCTTTTGTTTTACATCACCATAAAACCATTGTTTGATCGCAGAAGGCAAGAGAAAAATGCCCGACCTCCCCACGGCACCGCTACTTTATTACAAGGTTTAGACAAACCAATCTATCGAAAAATTGCCATCACCATTGACTTCAGCTCGGTCGATTCAAGCTGTATTCATAGTGCCTTGGCGCAGGGTGGCAAAGAGGCCTCCTATTTGTTGTTGCATATCGTAGAAACAGCCGGTGCCATTTGGTATGGAAGTGAAATTGCAGATCGCGAATCCAGTGTGGATACGGCTTCGTTACAGAATTACCTGGATCAATTGAAGCAACAGGGCTATGATGTGAAAATGGAAATCGGCTATGGCAATCCGAAGCAGATTATTCCTGAACTAGTGACCACGTTTGAGGCAGATTTGTTAGTGATGGGAGCACACGGGCACAAGTGGGCGAAAGATTTAATTTTTGGAACCACCGTTGACACCGTTCGGCACCGGGTAGATATACCGGTACTGATTGTTCGCTAAATCCGATGGCGGCCTTTCGTGCTGCCCTCCTGCCAACACCACTCAACCGGGCTATTCGCTATACTCCTCGCGCCACCCACGTATCCCTGCTACTGCGGGGTGCCGCTACTATCCCCGGCCGAGTTTGTACTTTCATTAACCACAGGCAGTGATCGTATGTGCTTGAATTACTTTCAATACCTTTGATAAAATATTTTTGTGGACGCTATCTCTGATACCATCATCGCGTTATCTACACCTCCGGGAACGAGTGCACTTGCCGTGATTAGACTTTCCGGCAAAGATGCTATTGACATTACCGAACAACTTTTCAAAGGAAAAAAATTAACGCAGCAACCTTCTCACACGATTCACTTAGGCACGTTGGGAGAAAATGATCGGTCAGTTGATGAAGTAATGGTGTCCGTGTTTAGAGAACCGAACTCTTTCACCAAAGAGAATTCCATCGAAATCTCGAGCCACGGCTCTCCTATTATCGTGCAAGAGATCATCAAGCTCTTTTTGAAACGAGGCGTGCGACTGGCAGAACCGGGTGAATTCACCAAGCGTGCCTTTTTCAATGGACGATTTGATTTAGCGCAGGCAGAAGCGGTTGCCGACTTAATCCATGCCGAAACAGACAATGCACGGCAAGCCGCACTCAACCAGATGCGCGGAGGATTTTCGAAAGAAATTCAAAAACTGCGAGAAGAACTCATTCACTTTGCTTCGTTGATTGAATTAGAGTTAGACTTTGGAGAAGAGGATGTGGAATTTGCCAAACGAGATGATTTGAAAAAATTGATTCTTCAAATTCAATCCTATCTCACCTCTTTAATTCAGTCTTTCGATCAAGGCAATGTGATAAAGAATGGCATCCCTACGGTGATTGCCGGAAAACCCAATGCAGGTAAATCTACGTTGCTGAATGCACTACTCAATGAAGAGAAAGCGATTGTATCAGAAATACCGGGTACCACGCGCGATGTGATTGAAGATGAAATCATTGTGGGTGGCATTGCTTTTCGATTTATGGATACGGCCGGGCTCCGTGAAACCACGGATGTGGTGGAATCGATTGGCGTAGAAAGAACCCGAGACCGCATGAAGAAGGCTTCTTTGATTTTGTATCTCTTTGATCTTGTCAATACAACGTTGGAGGAGATTCGGACGGAAGAAGCAGGATTGAAGAAGTTGGGTATCCCCTACCTAAAAATCGGCAACAAGATTGATAAAGCCGATGTGGCGTTGATTGACCAACTCAAAAAAGAAGAATTTATTTTTATTTCAGCGTCAGCGAAAACTAATCTCGCACAGTTGAAAGAAAAGATCGTGAGTCAATTTCAAATTAAACAAATCAAACAAGGCGATGTGGTGGTGACGAATCTGCGACACTATCAAAACTTAGTACAGACCCACTCCTCATTAGATCATGTACTTGCTGGAATGGAAAAAGGTACCACCGGAGATTTTTTAGCGATGGACATCCGCCAGGCTTTGCATTATCTTGGTGAGATCACAGGCACAATCACGTCAGACGATTTACTCTCAAACATCTTCTCGAAGTTCTGTATCGGGAAGTAAGTTTTTCTTATTTTTAGCATGCCAATCACTAATAAACGCTTTTGAGTATGATCTACTACTACGCTAAAATTCATCGCGGAGAAAAGCGATTGTTCGTTCAAACTCCCAATCAAAAAGAGATCACGAATAAACTCAAGACTATCTCGGATTGCCGATGGAGTCAAACAGAAAAAGCTTGGCACTTCGATGCTACAAATTTAGTGTACAAAAAGATTAAGGAGGCTTTTCCCGAAATGAAAGCGCTCAATGATGCTAAAGCTAGTGAGCAAGTAGCTACTTTGCCATCTCGAGAGAAGGATGTCAACTACAGCAACATCAAAGCAAAACAATATCTACCTGGACGTTATCATATTATTGCACCGTATGATCCCTTATTGATTTCAATCATAAAATCCTTCCCCTACGCTATTTATGACAAGGCCAAAAAATGGTGGAGCGTTGCCATGGATGAAAAACAGAAGAAAGCGTTAGCGGATTTCTGCAAAACCAAACGCCTTACGCTAAACTGGGAAAACAACATTGAAAAGAAAACTGTTAAGCCCAGAACACCCAGCTATAAAATTGATGCTTATAGAAATTGTCCTGATAAAATGGTTGAGAAGCTTGAAACCATGCGGTACTCATCGAATACACTAAAAACCTATAAGCAGTTATTCGAGGAGTTTATCAATTACTATTCAACAAAAGAGATTGACGACATTACAGAGCCAGAGATTGTTGCCTACATACACTACCTGGTAAAAGAAAGAGGGATATCAGCCAGCTATCAGAACCAAGCTATCAATGCTATTAAATTTTATTATGAGAAAGTAGCGGGAGGCACGCGAAAATTCTATGAATTAGAACGACCTCTGAGAGAGCACAAACTTCCCAGTGTATTAGCGACAGAAGAGGTCAATACGATGATAAAGGTAACGGTCAACTTGAAGCATAAAATGCTATTGATGATGTGTTACTCCGCAGGTCTGCGCATTAGCGAGCTACTCAACTTACGCGTTGCTGACATAGATAGTAAGCGGATGCAGATTAAAATTAAATCTGCGAAAGGAAAAAAAGACCGGTATTCGCTGCTGTCAGAAAAGATATTGCCCTTGCTTCGCGAATACTACAAAACATATGTGCCTAATGATTATCTTTTTGAAGGTATTGGCGGAGGTCCCTACAGCGAGCGAAGTATGCAAACGGTGATGAAGGAGGCCTTAGAAAAGGCAGGCATAGTTAAACATGCTACAGTGCACACGTTGCGACATAGCTTCGCTACACACCTACTCGAAAGTGGCACTGACTTGCGGTACATACAAACGCTGCTCGGCCATAGCAGTAGCAAAACTACCGAGGTGTATACGCATGTTACAAGTAGGGCTTTGGGCGGGATAAAAAGTCCGCTAGATAGTTTAGATTTCTAGTCTCAAATTGGTTGCAAAGCCCAAATCAAGACAGGAATTTGAGAAATATTAGATACCCACTCCCCGCGGATATAAGCGAAATAGCCGCAACTGAGTTGCGGCTATTTCCTATATTTGGGTGGATACCCGCAACTGAGTTGCGGGTATCCTAATGTTGTGGGCAAGGCCTGTTGACGATTTAAGAGTTGCCAAAAAGATGTAAATTGGGACATGATTCAACGGGTTTATATTGACACTTCAGTAGTTGGAGGAATTTACGATGAAGGATTTGACGTCTTTACAAAGATGTTTTTTGACAAAGCATTTAGGGGAGAAATTAAATTAATAATTTCCGAATTACTTGAAGAAGAGCTGATTAACGCACCTGGACGAGTAAAAGACTTCTTCAGGACTCTTCCAACTAAGCAACTAGAATTAGTAAGACTGACCAAGGAAGCTATTGAGTTAGCAGAAATGTACATTGACGAAAAAGTTGTTGGAGAGACAAGCAGAGCTGATTGTCGACACATTGCTTTAGCGACACTGAATAACGCTGATGTCCTTGTTAGTTGGAACTTTCAACACATCGTTAACCTTAAAAGAATTAGAGGTTACAATTCTGTTAACCTACGGGAAGGACTTCACACACTTGAAATTAGATCACCACAAGAACTGATGGAATATGAAAACTGAAATTAAAGCTGACACCAAATTTGACGCGGTAAAATACATGCGACAAGAACGAGACCGAATTTCAAAGACAATTAAAGGAATGACTCCTGAACAAGAGATTGAGTATTTCAAAAAGAAGTCGGAGGAATTTAGAAAAAGTAAGTGAACGGCCCAGCCCACAACAGCATGTTTCTGCAATGGTGCCGTGACGAGTTGGTTTTAAGTTTTATCTTCGTTCTACGTTTGGTTTCGTGGGACAGGACGCGGCTTCGAAAAGGCACCACTGCAGAAACACCAACGTTGGCGGTCATGCTCAAAATAGATTGGTCAACCTTGACAGAGACGAAAAATAATAATTGAAACTTTTATTAAATGAAGGATAAGATTGAAGATATTGCCAAAAGCATAAAACGACACAGGGACTTAGAAATATCCGTTGGCGCAACCAACAACGCAGTTGGTCGCTCATTGACAATGTACCACAGCGAAGAGCAACAATTTTGGCTCATCAACAAGCAAGCAACAGTCGTTCAGTTTCAAAAAGACCTTCATGGCAATCTTATTCCAGAAACTGGGTTTTCTGAATTAACAACTTACAAAGGTGACGGATTCCCTGTTCCACGAGACTCAAAATTGGGTGGACTTTTGATTCAATTCCATGAAGGCAAACACAAATACCAAACTCCTAAAGGTGAAATCGAAATTGAAATATTCAACCGAGCAAGTTATAATCCCAGTATTTATGACGGAGAGTATGCAACCGACATACTAATAAAGCTCGCAGGTGACATCAGGACGCATTCATTTCAGAATATTTCAAAAATTCTATCGCTGCAAATTGAGATAGAGAAAGAGAAGGAGAAATTAGAACATGCAACTGACCAAGAAGCCAAGCAATTAATTAAACGTATTGCAGACAGAGAGGAAGAAATGAAAACATACCTTGATAAAGCCCAAGGTTTTATCAGGAAATATGCAGAATTACGTTACCAACCAATTCTTGACCCTATTCAAGAGTCTATAAAACGGTCTAAAATATTTGACGGGCCCCTGATAATTAATGGAGGCCCCGGAACAGGCAAAACAACTTCACTAATTCAGCGGATAAAGTTTCTTATTTCGCCATCAATTGAAGAATACACAACACTTACTCAAAATCAGAAAGATTTACTGTTCAATCAAAAAACAAGTTGGATATTTTATTCTCCTAACGAACTCCTCGCCTTGTTTCTACGGAATAGTATGAAAATGGAAGAACTTACTGCCGACACGGAAAGAGTAAAGGTTTGGAGTTCTCATAAAAATGAACTTGTAAAGGCATACAAGCTCGTTGACACTACCACAAAGAGACCTTTTCTAATTTATAATAAGTCGCAGGGAAAAAGTCTTCTTGTTAACAAACCTAAGAGCATTCAAGATATAGTTTCAGGGTTTAACAAGTTCTATTTGGATTTTCAAAAGGACAAATTAAATAAAGTTACAGAAATAGATGTATCGCCATTTAAATGGAAAAATACAGGACTATCTATCCAAATGTACCTTAATGACAAGAAGAACGTCAAAAACATAGATGAACTAATTCGCTTATTTCTAAATCTAAATGAAACATACAAAGCAGAGTCTGATAAAATTGGAGAGGAATATTCAACGCTTATCAAACAAGTTGCAAGTAGAATTCAAATAATAATTACAAAAGAATCAGAAAGGGCGGTAGCCCTTTCTGATATTTTGAATCAATGGAAGAATAGCAACCAAGAAGAAGAGGAAGATGACGATGATACAGAGATTGAATTAGAAGACTTTGAAGAAAAAGACGAGCAAACAAATTTTGATTTTGAAAGAGAACTTTTTACCAAACTCAAATCACTTTGCCGTAAACAAGCTTTGAGAAAATTTGACAAGAATACCAAATTCAGTAAACGAGACCGTGAACTAATAAAACTTATCCCAGAAGTTGAACAGCAAAATGAGTACGAACAACTTGGACAAACTGCATTTTTTAAAAAATTCTTTGAACGAGTAACCAAAGGCGTTTTAGCCAATGTATTGAGAGAAATTCCAATGACTTACAAAAAATTCAGACGTGAGCAATTGACAAATGGGAATAGCAATTGGGATTTACCGATACTGGATGAATTGGTTAAGAAAGATAAAAACAGCAGAATTCATGCAGACGAACAGGCACTCTTGCTTCACTTTACCAATAGTGTATGTTTCAGCTTATCAAAAGGCTTTCAAAGACAATTCAATACCCTGAACCATTCTTATGTAACTGCATATAAAAATCACTGTAAGCCAGTAATTGGAATTGACGAAGCAACAGACTTCTCCATAATTGACCTATTGGCAATAAGTAGTTTCAGACACCCTGAACTGTCGTCCGTCACACTTTCAGGAGACATAATGCAAAGAATGACAACAGACGGTTTAACTTCCTGGGAAGATTTTTCAACTATGGTTTCAGGGACTGAAAGAATGAATTTAGAAGTGTCATATCGTCAAAGTCCAACTTTGCTTTCATTAGCCCAATCTATTTACGAAAATTCAACAGGTAATAAAGCGAATTATAAATCATATATAGAAAAGGATGAAGCTGAGCCAAAACCTTTGATTCTTGTTTCAGAAGATGATGCTGAAAAACTAAACTGGATAGCAGAAAGAATAATTGAAATATACAAAGCATACGGTGATTCCATTCCGTCTATTGCAATCTTTTTACCTAATGAAAGTCAACTTGAAGGATTCGCGAATAGACTTGGCAACCTTGACACATTATCAGACGTGGGTATTCTCGTAAAGGCTTGTAGAAATGGAGAAGTTTTAGGAGATAAGAACACCGTTAGAATATTTTCAATAGACAAAATAAAGGGTTTGGAATTTGAAGCTGTTTTCTTTCATAATCTAGACGAGTTGCAAACTCAAAATTTACCAAGCGACCTTCTGCTGAAATATTTATATGTTGGTTTGTCAAGAGCGACATTCTATTTAGGACTGACAGTTTCACAAGATTTAAACAGTGACCTAAGTTTCATCTCTGACAACTTTGACAAGACGGGAAAGACATGGTGAAATTGACGAGTGAGAAGCACGAACCGCCAACAAAATGTTTCTGCAATGGTGCGGTGACGTGTAAGCTATAAGTTTTTATCTTCGTTCCACGTTTGGTTTCGTGGGACAGGACGCGGCTTCGGAAGCGCACCACTGCAGAAACACAAACGTTGCCGGCAATTTTTCAATGACGATTAGACTAACCATATTAATTCTTCTGACGAGTATTGCGACATTGGCTCAAGACAACGTTGCAATCATCGTTGACAAGGACGGATTTACTAACGTCAGAGAAGGTAAGTCGACAAATTCTCCTATCGTGGGACAAATAAAGAAAGGTGAATTCTTTACATTCAAAATCGCCACAGACGACTGGTTCGAGATATACAAAACGTTTAGAGAAGACGGGACAATTGAGAACTTAAATGGCTTTGTTCACAAGTCAAGAGTTCAACCAATTAACACGTTGCGCGACAAAGACAAAAGAGAATTAATAAAACTGACTTTTGAGAAAGAACTGGATTTTATAAAAACGAAAAACTGGGTCGAGAGAAAAAAGCATCACGAACCAAAGTTTGACGTGATACTTAATGTAGCCGCGGACTACATTACCAAGACAAAGGACAAAGAATTACTCAGAATATTTATTGAGACCGTTAAGTTGGACACAGGTTCGGCTGACGAAATGCCTTCATGGACACTTGGGTCTATTTTTATTAAGCAACCTGACTGGACAATTGAACAAATGAGAAATGTCGGTTTGACCCAAGACCTTATTGACAGACTTGACTTCGGATTTGAGAACGTTGTGACTAAATCGGACGACTACTCGAAATTGAAGAATAAAATTAAGTTACTGGAATGAAAAACAGCCGGCAACAAAATGTTTCTGCAATGGTGCCGTGGCGAGTTGGTTTTAAGTTTTATCTTCGTTCAACGTTTTCGTTTCGTGGGACAGGACGCGGCTTCGATAAGGCACCACTGCAGAAACACAAACGTTGTGTGCAACCCGTTTCGGACAATTTTGAGAACTAATAGAAAATGAAAATAGGTGACATAATACCGGACAAGTACTCAAAATCCATTAGAGAATTGTTCGTCATTTTTATTTCCATAGTATTAGCATTCTTGTTTGACGACTACAGAGAGAATAAAAATCAAAATGGTGAGTACAAAAAGACTTTAGTAAATTTTACAGACGAGCTCGTTGATGATATTGATAGCAGGCGCAATCACCTGGATTCATTTCGAGTCGATTCAGACAATATTTTGCGAGGACAAGATTTAGAGCGACTACTAGATTTGATTTGGTTTGAATCCAAAATAGACAATAAGAAAGCCACAATGGCCGACTTCGAATACTTAATTAAATCGGAGCATCTTTCAGCGGACATCAGTGGATATGGACCCTCACCACTTTCTGAAGAACTTCGAACTAAATTTGGAGAACAAATAACCAACAGACACCTTGTTAAATGGTTAAGAATCTATGAAGAAGAAATGAAAACTTTATTGAAAGTAGACCAAGCCTCATCGGACTCTCACGAATTAATCGACAGAATAATTGAAAAGACAAATCCAAATTACAAATTCACTATAAAGGACTCACTACTCATTTTCTCAAATGAATTTATTTGGAGGTATAAGAACATTGTTACTTTACGAAGGGCAACATATCATTACGAGAAATGGCTCGTTCAAGAGAGACTCAAGAGAGTTTATGGAGAATTGTTTAAAGAACTTGAATCACAAGGATTGTCGTTGGTGGAATACAAGTGTACAACTATAGACAATTTTAATCTGCGTTTTGAGTGTGAGAATGGACGACTCATTAGCGGGGACTCATTAATATCGATTGCTGAAATCGTTGAAATGAAAAGAATAAAATACATGCAGAAACGGGCAGCACACAACAATGTGCATGAGCCATAGCGCTATTTCAGTGTTGCATTGTAGTTTTAGTTTCATA
>JANPBK010000039.1:0-53018 GCA_031430395.1 Cyclobacteriaceae bacterium | reverse complement strand
TTAGGTTCACCTTTCGTTGGTCAACAGTATTATGTAACGATTACGTTCGATGAATTCTTAAATTAATCCACGTAAAAAAACAAAGATTATGAAAAAGACCAAACTTATCTATATCACCATAGCGGCAACATTAATTGTTGGCTCATGCAAGCAAGAGAATTTGCTACTCGTTCCTCCAACAGTGGTGCCACCAGTAGTGGTTGTCCCGTCCAAAGGAACAGCCGATTTTACAAAGTTTGTTTCCATTGGAAATTCATTTGTAGCTGGTATGCAAAGCAACGCCTTGTTTAATACTAGTCAGGCTAATTCATTGGCTAAAATCCTAGCCAAGCAGTTCGAATCTGTAGGAGGCTCTACCACATTCAATCAGCCTGATATAAATTCCGTAAATGGTTTCAATCCTATTCAATCAAGATTAGACTTAGGTCTTGTCTTAGGCAGATTAGTATTATTTGATCCAGACGGCCCTACCGGCCCAAGAACCCCTGCCCCATATCCAGCTAAATATCCTGGTGCCGCAGCCGTTACTTGTCCTTCCCCGGTTTCTGCAACTCCCGCTTTGAAAGCACCTTATAATACAGCTGATCTTCCGGGCGCATATGCTGGTGATAAAGCAGCATTAAATAATTTTGGTGTTCCTCTTATTTATTTGGGCCAGACTCTAACCCCGTTCACAGGGGCGCCTGCAAATCCAAATCCGCCTGCAGCTCCAATCAATCCGGCCTATTCTCCTTTTTATGCAAGATTTGCTTCAAGTCCAGGCGTTTCAACCATTGTTGGGGATGCAAAAACAGCTGCCGGTAGTTTTTATCTTATATGGCTCGGCTTTGATGACGTATTATTATACGCTGCAACAGGCGCAGCTAACGATGGTCAACCAACCCCTCCAGCTGGAACATATCCAATGACTTCATCTGCTGCATTTAGTGGACAATTTGATGCGTTAATGAATACATTGTTAACTGGAACAACATTTAACGGAGTAGTCGGTAACATACCGTACTTCTACAGCCTACCTTACTTTTACACTGTTCCTTGGAACACAATTACACTTGATGCTGGAACAGCAACTACACTTACAACAAATTTAGCTAACAACTACAATGCTTTCTTGGATGGTATGGTGACAAATCTAATTATTACGGATGTAGAAAGAACTAAGCGCAGACTCAACTTTGTCGCAGGAAAGAATGGCGTATTACTTAGTGATGATGTTGGGTATGCTACTGGAGGTTTAACAGACTTATCACCTTTCATGACTGGTCCGTATGCTGGATTACTTCCCTATGCCCTAGCAAGACAAGCAACTTCCACTGATTTAGTTCCGTTGGCTGCTGGTTCCGTTTTAGGTACGTGCAATGGTGGTGCGGCTGCAATTTGGGGCGTTAGCTTTCCGTTACCAGATAATCTAATTCTAACTCAACCAGAGACTGGAGCAATCAAAGCTAGAACAGATGAATATAATACTAAGATAAGTGCTGTTGTTGCCGCCAGTGGCGGTCGTTTAGCTTTGGCCGATGTCAACAAAGCGTACGCTGATTTAGTTACAAATAAGGCGTTCGTAGGTGATGGCGTTATGATTACTCCAAGTTTTGCCCCTCCTACCGGAGCATATTCTGAAGATGGACTTCATCCAAATAATAGAGGTTATGCTTTCACTGCGAATGTTTTCATTGATGCGATCAATGCAAAGTTCACAGCTGTAATACCGAAGGCAAACTTAGCTTTATATGGTATAACCGGGCTTCCGGTTAACCCGTAATCCTTAAAACTAAAGGAATAAAAAAAGGGCTTCGGCCCTTTTTTTATTCCTTAAAACAGCTCTTTGGCTATTTTATAAATCGGATCGGATTTTCCCATCGAATAAAAATGTACTAGAGGCACACCAAACTTCATTAGTTCTTTAGATTGCTTCACCGTCCATTCAATACCTACTTGTTTTACCGCTGCATTATCTTTGCATTTTTCAACCTCATCTGCAAGTTCTTCAGGTAAATCTATATGAAAAATGGTGGGCAACACATTGGCTTGTACCTTCGCAGTGATGGGCTTAATACCCGGAATAATAGGGACGGTAATCCCCGCTTCCCTACATTTTTCTACAAATTCAAAGTATGCTTTATTATCGAAGAACATTTGGGTAACAATATATTCTGACCCCAGCTCCACCTTGTTTTTTAAGAACTTCAAATCTGTTTTCAAGTTCGGTGACGAGAAATGCTTTTCGGGGTAGCCTGAAACACCAATACAAAAGTTGGTGGGAGTGGCATGTTGAAGTTCTTCGTCTATAAACTTGCCGTTGTTCATATTCACGATTTGTTCTACCAGTTCAGAGGCAAACCGATGCCCATCGGGTTCAGGTACAAATTTCGCCTCTGATTTTATGGCATCTCCCTGCAAAGCGAGCACATTGTCGATACCTAAAAACTGTAAATCAATTAATGCATTCTCCGTCTCTTCTTTGTTGAAGCCACCACAAATAATATGAGGGACAGTATCTATTTTGTAGTGGTTTTGTATCGCTGCACAAATCCCGACTGTACCAGGTCTTTTGCGGGTTGATCTCTTCTCTAAGAGACCATTCTCTTTTTTCTTGTAAACATACTCCTCTCTATGATAAGTCACATCAATAAATGGAGGTTTGAATTCCATCAAAGGATCCATGTTGTCAAATAAGGTTCGGATATTTTCGCCTTTGAGAGGTGGAAGAATTTCAATGCTAAATAACGTCTTACCGTTGGCGTTCTTTATATGTTCTGTTACTTTCATAATGCCAATTTGAAAATATATTGATTTGAAAATTTGAAAATGAGAATCATTGTGTTTTGCATCTTTAAGATTTTAGTAAATGTCGCTTTGTTAGTTTGTTCGAATGATTATCTGGCACTGAAATGAATTTTCAAATTTGCGCATTTTCAAATTCAATAAGCTAAATTTGGACTCAACCACCGTTCCATTTCTGCTAAACTCATTCCTTTCCTTTCTGCATATTCAATAACTTGATCTTTCTCAATTTTTCCTAATCCAAAATATTTTGAATCAGCGTGTGAAAAATAGTAGCCGCTCACAGCCGCAGTAGGGAACATGGCAAAAGACTCCGTTAGTTTAATCCCCACTTCTTTCTCGGCTTCCAATAAATCAAAAATAATTTGCTTTTCAGTATGATCAGGACAAGCCGGATATCCGGGTGCGGGGCGAATACCTTGATACGTTTCCTTAATCATATCTTTCGTGGATAGGTTTTCAGTAGTCGAATAACCCCAAAACTCCTTTCTAACTTTAGCATGTAGAAGCTCAGCAAATGCTTCCGCTAGTCTATCCGCAAGAGCTTTGATCATAATCTCTGCGTAATCATCCTGTTTTGCTTTTGCTTCTTGAATCAATTTTTCTATACCCACTCCTGCGGTAACAGCAAACATGCCGATATAGTCCATTTTATTTGACTGCTGTGGAGCAATGAAATCGGATAAACAAAAATTCGGCAGGTCTTTCGCTTTCTTATTTTGCTGTCGAAGGAAATGAAGTCTGGTCATTGCTGTTTCCCCATCCTTTTCATACAACTGCACATCGTCATTGTCTGTGGATTGGGCAGGGTAAAAGGCGACTATACCATTCGCTGATAATTTTCTTCCAGCAATAATTCTTGCCAGCATGGCTTGTGCATCTTCAAAAAGCTTTAGCGCTTCAACTCCTACTTTTTCATCCTTAAATATGTCCGGATAACGTCCGAATAACATCCATGTCTGAAAAAAAGGAGTCCAATCAATATACTTTGCAATTTCATCCAAGGGATAGTTTACTAATACCCGCTTGCCCAAAAAGTTTGGTTTCGTAATAATCGTTGAAGACCAATCAATTTTTACTTTATTCTTTCGAGCTTCAACTAATGATATATAATTCTTGAGTTGTTGCTTGCTTTCATGATCCTTTCTTAATGCGATATATTCCTGCTTGATTTTAGCTTTGAAATTTCCACGCGAAGTGAGACTTATTAATTCACTTGCTACGGGTACCGAGCGTGATGCATCTAGTACATGCACTACCGCACCATCATAGACGGGATCAATTTTTACAGCTGTATGCAGACGAGAAGTGGTAGCACCTCCGATAAGGAGTGGGATGTCCATTTTTTGGTGCTGCATCTCCTTCGCCACATGGACCATTTCATCTAATGAAGGTGTAATTAGTCCACTTAACCCAATAACATCTACCTTTTCACGCTTAGCTGCTTCAATTATTTTTTCCGTGGGCACCATCACGCCCAAGTCTACCACATCATAGTTATTGCATGCCAGCACTACGCCAACAATATTTTTACCAATATCATGGACATCTCCCTTGACGGTAGCCATCAATATCTTAGCTGCCGGCTTACCTGAATTCCCCGTACGTCTTTTCTCTTCTTCCAAATATGGGGTAAGGTACGATACTGACTTCTTCATCACACGGGCACTTTTTACCACCTGAGGCAAGAACATTTTACCGGCTCCAAATAAATCTCCTACCACATTCATCCCTGCCATTAATGGCCCTTCAATCACAAGCAAGGGTCTACCGTATTTCTGTCTCGCTTCTTCTGTATCAACATCTACAAAGTCGATAATTCCTTTTACAAGTGCATGAGCAAGTCGTTCTTCTACGGATCCTTGTCTCCATGTATCATCAATCTCCTTTTTCTTTCCAGCACCTTTTACCGTTTCAGCTAATTCGAGTAATCGTTCCGTGGCATCCTCTCTCCTATTCAACAATACATCCTCTACTCGTTCTAATAATTCTTTCGGTATCTCATCATAGATTTCAAGCATCGTTGGGTTTACGATGCCCATGTCCATACCATTTTGAATGGCATGATACAGAAAGACAGAATGCATTGCCTCCCGCACCAGTTGGTTCCCTCTAAAACTAAATGAAACGTTACTTACACCCCCGCTGACATGTGCTCCCGGAAGATTTTCACGAATCCATTTCGTGGCACGAAAGAAGTCTATTGCATAATTTCTATGTTCGTCTATGCCGGTGGCAACAGGAAATATATTGGGATCGAAAATAATATCTTGAGGAGCAAACTTTACTTTATTGACAAGGATATCATACGCGCGCTGACAAATAGAAATTCTTCTTTCATAGGTATCCGCCTGTCCCGATTCATCAAAAGCCATGACCACCGTAGCCGCACCATAACGTTTTACAAGCTTGGCTTGCTTTACAAATTCCTCTTCACCCGCTTTTAAGCTAATAGAGTTGACAATGCCTTTGCCTTGTAGGCATTTCAATCCTGCCTCGATCACATCCCATTGGGAAGAATCTATCATCACAGGAATGCGTGAGATCTCCGGCTCGGATGCCATTAGGTTTAAAAACTTAACCATGGCATCTTTTGAATCAAGCATTCCTTCATCCATGTTCACGTCAATCACCTGAGCACCTCCACGTACTTGGTCGAGCGCTACCTCCAACGCTTCATCTAATTTATCTTCTTTAATAAGCTTTAAGAACCGCGCGGATCCTGTAACATTCGTCCGCTCACCTATATTGACAAAATTAGATTCGGGTGTAATCGTAACGGCCTCAAGGCCACTTAGCTGTAGATATTTAGACATGTTCAACGATCACTCTCGGTTTATATTTCTTAGCTATCTCTGCAATGACTTTGATATGGTCGGGTGTCGTGCCACAGCAACCTCCAACAATATTTACCAAGCCTTCCTTTAAAAATTCTTCGATTTGCTCTCCCATTTCTGTAGGGCCCTGGTCATAGTGCCCAAATGCATTGGGTAGACCCGCATTTGGATAAGCACTCACAAAGAAAGGTGCCTGCTCATTCAATACTTGCAAATAGGGACGTAACTGCTCTGCCCCTAAAGCACAGTTGAGACCTACACTTAACAATGGTACATGAGAAACTGAAACTAAAAATGCTTCCGTAGTTTGCCCTGATAAGGTTCTACCACTCGCATCCGTGATTGTTCCTGAAACCATTACAGGGATTTCTCTACCAATTTCTTCAAACAGCTCTTGGATAGCGAATAGCGCTGACTTTGCGTTTAGTGTATCAAATACTGTTTCTACTAAAAGTAAATCAGCTCCACCTTCTATTAGGCCTTTTGCTTGTTCTTTATAGGCAACTCGCAAATCATCAAAAGTGACAGCTCGATAGCCGGGATCATTTACATCGGGAGAAAGTGAAGCGGTTCTATTCGTAGGCCCCAATGCCCCTGCCACAAACCGTGGTTTTGTCGGATCTAGGACCTTGAACTCATCGGCTACCTCTTTGGCAATTTTGGCGGACTGATAGTTCAGTTCATAAGCTATGGATTCCAAGTGATAATCAGCTTGCGCAATCGTTGTGCTGCTGAACGTGTTGGTTTCAACAATATCTGCGCCTGCTTGAAAATACTGTCGATGGATTTCTTTGATAATATCCGGGCGAGTAATAGAAAGAAGATCGTTATTTCCTTTCAGTAAGTGCGTGTGATCTTTGAAGCGTTCTCCTCTAAAGTCAACTTCTTCAAGCGTATGACGCTGGATCATCGTGCCCATAGCACCATCTAATACCAAAATACGTTCGCGTAAAATGTCTTCTATTTTCACTCTTTCTTTTGTTTAACTTGTATCCAGAAAGAGCCTACATGATGGGCCGCTTATCTTCTCTGCACCAAGCAGAAGGGAGTTAGCACCATTCCCGATCGAATCGGAAATTAAGGTTGCTAAGACGTCATCGGGCCCTTTCCCTCGGTCTTTCTGGATAAGCGATGCAAAGAAAAGGAATCTTGTAGTAATTAAAAAACCATTATGTGTAATTTCGGCCCATAACTTCTCTATCTACTTTGTGAAACTGGCGGCTATCGATATTGGATCAAATGCGATTCGACTACAAATATCTACGATATTAGAAGGTGGAGAGAAATTACTATTCAAAAAACTTGAATACGTTCGGTTTCCTCTCCGTTTAGGTCATGATGTATTTAGTACGCAGCGATTGAGTGAGGGCAGTATTGCCAAGTTCAAGAAACTGATGAAAGCCTATAAACTCTTATTGGAGTTGTATGAAGTGGATGATTACATGTTTTGTGCCACTTCTGCGATGAGAGAATCTGAAAATGGGGAAGAAGTTGCCAGGCAGGTAAAAGAAGAACTTGGTCTAACGATTAATATCATTGACGGACATCTGGAAGCTGATTTCATTAACAAAGCCATTTTTTCCTATCTGGATGCCAAGACCTATTTACACATTGATGTGGGTGGAGGAAGTACTGAACTTAATCTATTTGTAAAAGGCAAGAAGATTAAAACACGCTCTTTTAAGATTGGCTCAGTGCGCATTTTAGAGCATCATGACTCTCCAATAATGTGGGAAGACATGGAACACTGGGTGAGAGAAAATGTGAAGAAATCCTATGGTAAAGTAACAGCTGTTGGTACCGGTGGTAATATTTCAAAAATCTTTGAACTGGCTCAAAAGAAACCTGGTGCCACGTTGTCACTAAAAAAAGTGAAAGCGATTAAATCGATGATTGAAGAACTTACAATTGATCAACGCATCTATGAACTTCAAATGAACCCAGACAGAGCAGATGTGATTGTACCTGCAAGTGGCATTTATGTCAAAGTAATGGAATGGGCTCATTCAAATAGCATCATCGTGCCGGATGTTGGATTAAAAGACGGGATACTACTTCATTTGTTAGAGAAGAATATACAACAAAAGAAGATCGATTTCAAGAAATAGAAATGATGATCACTAAAACAGCTTTACATCTTGAATAATTTCCTTGGAGACATGATAGAATTCCTTATGAATATTAAAGGGTAAGTCACCATTCATTTCTTTAATAACATATTTCCCATCTTCGCGCATCGTATAAGAATTTACATTATCTTTTAGGTTGTAACGCAAGATGTTCATGGCTTGCTTTCGGAGCATATCAGACTCAAGCATAAATAAGGATTCGATGCGCCTATCAAAGCTACGTACCATTGCATCCGCGCTGCCAATATATACTTTTGGATCATTCGCATTGTGAAAATAATAGACACGTGAATGTTCCAGGTATTCCCCAACAATAGAGATCACTTCAATATTTTCACTCAATCCCTTACGTCCGGGACGTAGACAACACATGCCTCGTACAATTAATTTTATTGGCACTCCCGCTTTTGAGGTTTCATAAAGGCAATTGATGAAATCGTCATCTTGAATGGAATTTAGTTTTATTACAATTCCTGCTGGCTTACCATTTCTGGCATTGTCGGCCTCATTTCTAACCAGATACATCAACTGATTACGCATGTCACGGGGAGACGTAATCAGATTTTTATACGTAGTAGGGTGTGAGTGACCCGTAATAACATTAAAAAATTCAGAAACATCATTGGCGTAAGCTTCATTCGTACTCAACAAACCTATGTCCGTGTAAAACCTAGAAGTGGTTTCATTATAATTCCCGCTGGATAAATGCACATACCGATAAACACGACCAGGCTCATTTCGCACGATCAGTAAAAGTTTTGTGTGCGTTTTTAAACTGCTCACACCATATATAACAAAACAACCCGCTTGTTGTAATTTCTTGGCTTCTCTTAAATTATTCTCCTCATCAAAACGTGCTTTTACCTCAAATAATACCGACACATGTTTTCCATTTTCAGCAGCCTTTAACAAAGCCGCACTCACCCGAGAATCTCCTTTTGCCAAACGGTATATTGTTATTTTTATGGATAGTACAAACGGATCATCAGCCGCTTTCTCCAATAGTTCCAACACCGGTTCCATCGAATTATAGGGATGATGCATAAGGATGTCACGTTCCTTCAAAACTTCAAATAAATCGCGGGTACCCAATTCAGGAAAAGAAACAGGCTTAACTTGTTGCGGAAGATGTGCTCTCTTATTCTTAAATTCACTGTGACCGACTATCTGATTAATGCCGGAATAATCAATCATCCCCTCGGTAGGAATTCTAAAAATATTAAGTTCATCTAGGTCCCACTGTATTTTGAGTAAGCGGATGAGCCAAGGATCCGGATTTTCCTCTATGTCAATTCGTACGACTCTACCTGATCTACGGGTTTGTAATTTTCTTTTCAGTTCCTCCAGAAAGTTCGATTCAATATCCTCGCTTTCTTCCAATGTAAAATCACCATTTCGATTTATACGAAACAGATTAATACTACTGATTTCAACATTACGAAATAGATGTTGAATATTATATCGAATGATTTCTTCTATGGGTACAAAAAGCAAAACATTCTCAACATTGAGAATTTCATAAAAGCGAGGAATATTACTTGGCACTTGTATGAAGGATACCCTATATTGATTATTGATATCTTGCGGAGCTACGGTAACAACACCAAATAAAAGACGATTATTTTTTAATACTGGAAACGTGTGATAGTTATCAAACAACATGGGGGTAAGCATGGGGTAGATCGTCTTTTGAAAATACTGGTCTACCCTGCTTTTGTCCTCAGGTAAAAGAGAATGATAGGTGGCTATGCGAAAAGAGTTTTTTTCGAATAGTGGTTTAAGTTTGGTAACAAAGTAATCATTTTGCTCATCCACAAATTTGTGGATTTCTCCTAATAAATATTTGCGAAATGGAGTCTCTCGCAGCCCACTATAATCAAAACGTTCTTTCCCGTAATCGAGATAATTGTAAAGACTGCCCAGCCGAATGGTGCAAAATTCATCCATGTTGGAAGCTGTAATCGCCAAAAATTTAAGGCGATCAAAAATGCTCCTATCCATGTGCTTAGCTTGATCTAACACACGATAATTAAATTGAAGCCAGCTAAAATCTCGGCTTATAAAACTACTTGCATTAATCTGGCTCTCAATTATTTCTTCCGGTGTCTGCGGCTCTTTAATCTCCATCTCAATAGGTATTCATAAATTCTTATCCGCTACAAAGTTTTGTATTTTCAAATATCCACTTTTGCGTACTTCGCATTCTTCTCAATGAATTCTCTCCGGGGCGCCACCTCATCTCCCATTAGCATAGAAAATAAATGATCTGCTTCTGCAGCCGATTCAATATTTACTTGTTTCAACGTTCTCTTCACCGGATCCATCGTTGTAGTCCACAATTGTTCAGGATTCATTTCACCCAATCCTTTATAACGTTGTACACCAACACTATCCTCATTGCCGCCCTTACTCATTTCTTTGATCAGTGCATCGCGTTGCTCTTCATTCCAACAATAATTTTCGACTTTGCCTTTCTTTAATTGATACAAAGGAGGCAAAGCGATGTATACATATCCTTGCTCAATTAAATTACGCATGTAGCGGAAGAAAAAAGTAAGTATTAAGGTACGTATATGGCTTCCATCTACGTCCGCATCCGTCATAATAATGACTTTATGATAGCGCAATTTTGTCAAGTTTAAAGCCTTGTTGTCGTCAACCGTTCCAAAAGTAATACCCAAGGCTGTGATCATATTCTTGATCTCTTCATTCTCATAAATTCGATGTTCTTGCGCTTTTTCCACATTCAGAATTTTACCTCGTAACGGAAGAATCGCTTGAAAATTTCTATCGCGGCCTTGCTTGGCTGATCCCCCAGCCGAATCACCCTCTACCAAATACAATTCACAGATAGCTGGGTCTGAACTGGCACAATCCGCCAATTTCCCCGGAAGGCCTGTTCCTGATAGCACATTTTTGCGTTGCACCATTTCTCGTGCTTTCTTGGCTGCAATTCGTGCTTGAGCTGCAAGAATCACTTTGCTGACTATTAGCTTTGCTTCGCGCGGGTTTTCTTCAAGAAAGTTTTGGAGCATCTCGCCTACTGTGACGTCCACGATCCCCATAGCCTCTGAATTACCCAGTTTAGTTTTTGTCTGCCCTTCGAACTGGGGTTCAGCCACCTTTAATGATATGACAGCCGTTAAACCTTCTCTAAAATCATCCCCACTAATTTCAACTTTAGCTTTCTCCAACAAGCCGGATTTATCCGCATAACTTTTCAACGTTCTTGTCAAGGCTCTTCTAAACCCAGCTACGTGAGTTCCCCCTTCGTGCGTATTGATGTTATTTACATAAGAGACTAAGTTCTCACTATACGAAGTATTGTAGCCCATAGCGATCTGCACTGGCATTTCGGACTTATTATTCTCAATATAAATTGGATTAGCTATAAGCTTATCTTTTGTAGAGTCTAGGTATTCAACAAACTCACGTAAGCCCCCAACTGACAAAAAGGAATTGGACTTTGGCTGTCCGCTTTCATCCTTTTCACGGAGATCCTTTAAATTCAATTTAATACCCGGATTTAAGAAGGATAATTCGCGCAATCGAGAAGCGATTGTTTCATAGTTATACTCTAACGTGAGCGTAAATATTTCATGATCCGGCTTAAAATGAACAGTTGTGCCACTTTTTTCTGATTCTCCCACAACACGTACCGGATATTGAGGTGCCCCTCGATGATACTCCTGCTCAAAAATCTTCCCCTCGCGATAGACAGTAGCCTTTAGCACAGCTGAAAGAGCATTAACACAAGAAACTCCTACTCCGTGAAGACCACCGGATACCTTATAAGTGTCCTTATCAAATTTGCCTCCCGCATGCAATACCGTCATGACCACCTCAAGTGCAGAGCGTTTCTCTTTTTCATGCATATCAGTAGGAATGCCACGGCCATTGTCCTCGACTGTTATCGAGTTGTCTTGGTTAATGGTTACATCCACTTCATCGCAATATCCGGCTAGTGCCTCATCAATTGAGTTATCGACTACTTCGTAAACCAGGTGGTGGAGTCCTTTGACTCCGATATCGCCAATGTACATGGCAGGTCTTTTTCGTACAGCCTCTAGCCCTTCTAAAACTTGAATATTATGGGCTGAATAATTCGCTTCGTTCTTTGCTCTTTCCTCGTTCATTTGGGGGTTTTATATAACCTGCGAAAATACACTTTTACACAGTATTTTGTGCAATATTTGAGGACTAAAATGAAGTTTTTAAGTAATTTTCTAAGGCTTGAAATTGGATGGGTTTGTCCCCTAAAAAAGAGGCGACTTTTTATTCAATTTAACTTTTATGAAGCGTCTTTTTTGGCTATTCTGATTCTAGCTGTATTGCCAAACAGCTATTCACAAACAACACGAGAAATAGGACAATCAAGTATCGATAGTCTACAACGGAATAACCTTCCAAATCGAACGGACACTATTGCCAAAGTAAGTAAACGACTATCTACTTCCCTCCGGCAATCTATCATTGAACAGCCCATTTATAGAACACCTCAAGACTCCATTACACTGGAAAAAGTGGAAAGTGAGATAAGGATATTAATGGGCATGCCTATGATTAAAACCAAATCTATTGATAGTCTTCTTGTCATATCCAATGAGATAAGATCAAAACGAATTATCGGATTCAGAAAATCATATTTAGTCAATCCGGATTTCTTTCCATTTGATAGCCTGGGTCTAAAAAGTGATCATTCTCAAATCAAGAGGCTAAGCATTTCTAGGCTAAAATCAAGAAGGCTACCAGCGGCAATTTTCACTTGTACTAACTTGGAGGAATTGGAATTGGTTAATACATCCGTTGAACGTATCCAAAGAAAACTAAGGCACTTAAGACAATTAAAATCAATTGTAATTTATAACAACAGGCCCAAACGCCCTCTTGTTTTCAAGAATATTCCTCAATTAAATTCATTGACTATCCGTGGCAATGCTCCTACATTGCTTCCAGTTAATTATTCAAGACTGTCAGGGTTAGCTAAACTAGATTTGGCAAATAACTCACTTGTACAATTCCCAAAAGGCTTAAGCAAAAATATATATTTAAAGGAGCTTATTCTGAGCAATAACTTGATTACGCTTGAAGGAAATCCTATTCGGCCTAATGAGTACCTTGAAAAATTAGATTTAGGAAAAAATCAAATCAAAAAAGTTCCATTCTGGATGAGTGGATTCTCTTCTTTAAAGATTTTAAAGTTCAATTATAATTCGATAAGCGCAGTTGATGAAAAAATAGCCCTACTTAAAAAGCTTGAACAACTTTCATTTTATAATAATCAACTTCACTCCATCCCATCGTGTATCTATGAGTTGCCTGCATTAAAAGAAATCGATTTGTATTACAACCAGATTGAGAAACTTGAGCCCTTAGCTTCCCACTGGAAAAAGTTAGAAGTATTGTACCTTGCCTTCAATAAAGTTCATTCTCTACCCGACAATCTAGGTGAAATTAATAATCTACAAGAGCTTTATATCCATAATAATCGCTTAAGTTCATTACCAGAAAGTATCGGTCAATTGCATTCATTGAAAGTCCTTAGGTTTAATAACAATTTCATCATTCACCTACCAAACTTATTATCACAATTAAAGTCACTTCAAAATCTGGATTTATCGCATAATAGTATTACCTCTTATCAAGAAGGAATATTGCCCCTTTCGAAATTGAAAATCATTAGCCTTGTAGCCAATCCATGGGATGATGAAAGTAAGAAAAAACTAAACGCACTAACAAAAAGACTTCGAGAACAAGAGGTAATCGTTCACCTCTATTCCTTCGATGAAAGCATTGAATAGTCTTAATCTTATTACAATAACGTAATCAATAAAAAATTACCCCTTTTTCTTTGTTGCTTTCTTTTCTTTTTCAGGCATCCCTCCTTCTTCACCCATTAATTGAACTTTTGCTTTCTGTAATTCTACTTTCTGAGCCGGGCTTACTACCGGATAGTCTGCATCCAGTTTTGAAAATTCATTTGCAATAATTTCAGCCATTGACAATCGGGCATACCATTTGTCATCTGCTGGTATCACAAACCAAGGAGCATCATCCGTTGCGGTTTTACTTAATAGTTCTTCGTATGCCTTTTGGTAAGCATCCCAATGAGCTCGCTCTTTCAAGTCACTGAGAGAAAATTTCCAATTTTTTCCTGGATCTTCAATACGTTCTAAGAATCGCTTCTTCTGTTCCTTTTTGGAAACATGCAGAAAAAATTTCATGATAACGGTTCCATTCTCAACCAGGTTTTTTTCAAAACGTCTGATTTGTTTATACCGCATTTCCCAAAACTTATCATTTATCTTTTTCAGGCTATCAATTCCCGGAATATTTTCATTTAATATCCATTCTGGGTGAACTTTGGTTACTAGTACATTTTCATAATGTGAGCGATTATGGATGGCGATTTCGCCCCGAGCCGGCAAAGCTAACTGATGACGCCAAAAGTATTCGTGGTCTAACTCTGTAGAATTAGGCGCTTTAAAGCTATATACTTTTACACCTAGTGGATTAAAGCCTGACATAATGTGTTTCACTGCACCATCTTTGCCAGCTGCATCCATGGCTTGCAAAATAATCAATACGCTATAACGGTTGTGAGCGTAAAGCTTATCTTGAACTTCGGCCAAGTGTTTTCGGCCGATGTCTAACATCTGTTCTGCATCTTGCTTGTTAAGAGTCTTTCCTTCATATTTTGTTGAAAAGTCTTTCAGTTTAACTTTTTTGTCTGGTCTTACATGATGGTCTTTAATTCGAATCATGGTCTCTTTAGTAGGCATATTGATAGGGTTTAATAATGCTAAATCTACCATTTTACTTTCTACCACAAAATGATTTTTCTCATCTTTTCATCAAATAAAAATCTTTGGTAATTACCAGATTATTCATCTTTTACCTATATTTCCTATACCGATCCAAAACCAAGTTACCTTATGAAATCACTACTCAAAATAACTGCTGCTTGCCTAATTCTGATTGGGCAAATGACAATAGCAACCGCGCAGACAAAAGAAATCGCTGCCATTAAGGCGGTGATTGCAAAGGAAACGAGTTCTTATTTCAATGTAGATTATAAAAGTTGGGCCGATACATGGCTAAAAGTACCCTACGCCTATTGGTCTTATTCAGACTCGACAAGTACCAGTTTCGTTGAAAGTTGGGACGCCTTAAATAAAAACAAGGCCAGTTATTTTTTGAATTCCAAGCCATCCAGAGCAGTTATCACGAATGAATGGCAGGAAATAAGAATATATGGAAATGGTGCGTACGCTCGATTTACACAACGGGTAAAAGATGATATTGATCGAGATGAAACTTCTCAAATGAGGGTGCTAGAGAAAACAAAAGATGGTTGGAAAGTAATATGTGTAGCCGCCATCGCAAAATATCCAAAGGAATAGCTATCCAATCACTCTACTTTTACCCCCAGATTGTCACCTAGCAAATAAAATTGCTTTAGCCATTCTTCATGCAACTCAGAGGGCTTCTTCTCTTTGTTCTCTAAAGACATTTCGAAGAAGAGATTTTGGCTTTGATGAAGATTTGGTTCCAGTGCAAATTTCTTTAGAACAGGAAAAAGACGATTAAGTCTTTCTACACGTTTTACATTTTCATGTTCGGCACGCACCCTCCTAATTTCTTTGAAAATACTTTCTCCTGCTAATCGCTCTACCTTCCCTGTATCCTCAATTTTTAGATTCCATCTATCCAACTCACCTACTATTCGTTCCAAGGTTTTAACATTGATCTTCTCAGGCTGAAAACATTTAAGTAAATCAGCATTCAAAATATATTCAAAGGTAGTTTGATAGGCCTTCGGTATCGGGATATCATTATTTGCTAACGCATTTACAAGAGGGTAATCTCGATTATAGGTTCTGCGCAATGAACTTTCGATGTCTTCCAGTCCCTGCCGGGCAATAGTATTCAGAATCTTTCGTTTCTCTTCTTTAAAAAGCGACCAGATGGAATATTTCTCCGGACCAAAATAGGTTTGCATGATACTGATTACATCGCCTAATCTTCCTTCTTCAAATGCATTGACCATTCGAAACTGCATTCCAAAAAACTTATCCATTTCTATATCCAGAGAAAGATTGCCGATTAAGTCATGTTTCCCTAAATAGATAACGGCAAAGGCAAATTTCTTCTCCGACCGAGTTACCAAGGATTGAACCTTGGTAATACCTGTCACCAACTTCTGTTCGCCTGCTTCTTTCTTCACGTAGAATTCATTTGTCGCCTTATAATTGAAAAGCGGCAAACTCTCTGGTTCATCTTCAAAAATAGAGGAAACAGCGTAGTGCATTCCCACCCTTGTCAAATTTGTCTTAGAAGGTAGTACTAACTTACGATATACGTTGGCTCCATTTTCATACGAAGGGACATTACTTGGAGCTAGTTCTAATCTAGTTAAAAAGGCCGCTTCCAGATCCTGATCAGTTAATTGCTTGGATAGTTGAATAGCGCGGCATGCATATTGAATTACCTGAACTGTTTCAATGCCGGAAATTTCATCGAAGAACCAACCACAACTCGTATACATCAGCATTGCATGGCGTTGTAATTCCATTAGACGCAGCGCCTTATTGATGTCTACATCAATATGGGCATGTGCTTTTATAAAGCGTGTTACGGCTTCATCATTTCTTTTAAGAGCAACTTTTACGTATTCATTTCGTGCCTCCCAAGGATCGCGAAAAAGTTTGCTTCCCTCCTCTTCAAAAATAACAGACAACGTATCGCGTAGCCAATCTAATGCATCTCGTAAAGGCTTGCGCCATGTTTGCGTAAACCCAGGTTTGCCTGAATTACATCCACAATTATTTCTCCATCGCTCAACTCCATGTACGCAACTCCAAGAGCTATTTTCAATGATCTCCGCTTCATATTTGGGCGGAAATCTAGCGGCAAATGCAGCATAGTTTATTAAAGCAATATCTTTTTGTTTGTCTATATGGTCTAAGCAAAAAGCCAGAGCCATTTCTCCTTGTTTGTGATGATGACCGTATGTTTCACCATCGGTGGCAATGTGTACGAGTTGAGGTTGAGCATCACTCTGATCGATAGAATTAATAAGTTGTTCTGCAAATCGCTTACCATCATTGAGTAATCCATTGAAAGCGACCGATTGCGAAATCGTGCCGTCATAAAAGAAAAGGATAATGCTTTTTCCTGAAGGCAATTGACACCGATACGATTTGCGTGTGTCAACCGTTTGATCATTTACCTGAGACCAATCAATATCCCCTATTGTACGAGTGGCTTTCGCTTGTCGAGGTGCCAATACAGTAAACAATATTCCTTGCTCCGCTAAAATCTCTAATGACTCTGTATCCACAGCAGTCTCCGCCAACCACATTCCTTCCGGCTTTCTATTAAATCTTTTTTCAAAATCCCGAATACCCCAAATAACTTGTGTCTCTTTGTCTTTGCGGTTTGCCAATGGGAGGATCATATGATTATACACCTGCGCCATTGCAGAACCATGACCATCAAACCGTTGAATACTTTCCTTATCAGCCTCCAAAATGCCTTGGTAAGTATCTTTGTCATACACTTCCATCCATGAAAGAAGTGTTGGCCCAAAATTGAAACTAATGCGGGCGTAATTGTTAGTGATATTTTTTATTACACCCCCTACTCGATCTAGAATCCGTGAAGCCGTGTTAGGTGCATAACATTCAGCACTTATCCGCTCATTCCAATCGTGGTACGGATGTGCGCTGTCTTGAATTTCAATTACCTCCAACCAGGCATTTTCTCTTGGTGGTTGATAAAAATGACCATGAATACAAATGAATTTGTTCGTTGCGCTCAAAGGAAAAATTATATTTTAGTGTATTGGCTTATAGCCTCTTTATTTTATTTAGTATCCTATTGTTGGCTATTCTAAATCAAACTCAGCCATTTCTTCATTTAATCGTAAGATCGAAATACCTAAAGGTGGAAGTGTGATTACAATCGAATTATCTTTACCATGATATTTAACTGGAGTGGTATACAGCAAGCCAGCATTAAGTGTCCCGCTTCCCCCATATTTAGTTTCGTCTGAATTGAATACTTCTTTCCAGGTGCCACGGAAAGGAACACCCACACGATACAATTGGCGTGTTTCAGGTGTGAAACTACAAACCACCAGAAGTAGTTCACTCTTATCGTCAGCTTTTCGAATGTAAACGAGTACACTGTTTTCCCGATCTCCATAATCAGACCATTCAAAACCCCTATTGTCAAAAGTATATTGATATAAGGCTCTTTCTGTTTTATATAGATTATTCAGGTCCTTAATCAATCTCAATACGCCTTGATGGGGCGTGTAGTTCAGCGAATTCCAATCAAGGCTTTGATCGTGATTCCATTCCGATGTTTGCCCAAATTCCCCACCCATAAAAATTAATTTTGTTCCGGGGTGTGTATACATGTAGGTATACATTAATCTTAGGTTAGCAAACTTACGCCATTCATATCCTGGCATACGACCAATGAGTGAACCTTTTCCATGCACCACTTCATCATGTGACAAAGGCAACATAAAATTTTCAGTAAAGGCATAGATGATGCTAAATGTGATTTCATCTTGGTGATATTTTCGGTGAACAGGATCAAGCTTAAAATAGTGTAGTGTGTCGTGCATCCAACCCATCATCCACTTTTGTCCAAATCCCAGGCCTCCCAGATAAGTTGGCTTAGATACACCAGGCCATGCGGTAGACTCCTCGGCAATTGTAATTACATCGGGGAAATTACCATACACTGCTTCATTAAATTCTTTTAAGAAAGCAACTGCTTCTAAGTTTTCATTTCCTCCATATTGATTGGGTATCCATTCTCCAGCTTTGCGGGAATAATCCAGGTATAACATAGATGCTACGGCATCAACACGCAAACCATCCGCATGAAATACATCCAACCAAAATAAAGCATTGCTAATCAAGAACGACCGAACCTCATCTCGTCCATAATTGTAGATATAACTGCTCCAATCCGGATGAAACCCTTTGCGCGGATCGGAATGTTCATACAGATTAGTGCCATCGAATTTGTATAGGCCATGTGCGTCTCCCGGAAAATGAGAAGGTACCCAATCCAACAACACGCCAATCTCAGCTTTATGTAGTGCGTCTACTAACTCCATGAATTCCTGTGGATTTCCAAATCTGCTAGTAGGTGCAAAATATCCGGTAAGTTGGTATCCCCAAGAGCCAAAGAAGGGATGCTCCATCACAGGTAGGAACTCTACATGAGTAAAGCCTGCCTCTTTTACATAATAAACAAATTCATCTGCTAATTCTTTATAACTCAAAGACCGATTTCCATCTTCAGCCTTCCTTCTCCAACTACCCATGTGGACTTCGTAAACCGAATATGGTTTTGGTTTCCCTGATGAATTCTTACGTTCATTTAACCAAACACTATCCTTCCATTTATATTCATGATCCCATACAATGGATGCGGTCGCAGGTGCAATCTCTGCATAAAAAGCAAAAGGGTCAGCCTTTTCCAAATATTCACCGGTATTGGAATGAATGGCATACTTATACGCTTCCCCTTTTCCAATTCCCGGAAAGAAAGCTTCCCAAATACCAGATTCATCCCATCGAGGCGCAAGCTTGTTGTCATTATTATTCCATTGATTGAAATTACCGATCACCGACACAGCTCGTGCATTAGGGGCCCATACTGCAAAGTAAGTTCCCGACTGTCCTTTAAAAGTAGCCAAGTGGGCACCAAGCTTTTCATAAAGCTTAAAATGTTTCCCTGATCTAAACAGGTGAATATCAAAATCGGTCAACAGGCTAAAGTGATCTGGTTCTTCAGCTTTGGTTTTAGCGACTGTCTTCTTGCCCATAATGTATATGTTTAAATGCTATTTTTTCTTTTTGCTTTCCTCTTTTGCTTCAGCGTATCGTTTCATTTGATACCGTATTCCTCGAAGGGGTACATTTACCCAATCAGGTCTGCCATTTAATTCGTATCCTAACTCATATACTGCTTTCTCCAACAAATATGTGCGGATTAATATTTCATTTTCCGGTGAAAGCGAATTCTCCATACCCATCTTCTCGAGATAAGCTCCCAAATAAAATCGGCTCACATAATGCTGCCACTGCTCAGCCCATTGTTCTAAAAAGTCGAGATCTTTCTCACGATAGTTTTCATTAAGTAGAATTTTACCAAAAGCGGCATAATGAAATGAACGCATCATACCAGCGACATCCTTCATTGGACTCTTCTTTAGTCTACGTTCACTAAAGCTAAAACCAGGTTCACCTTCAAAATCAATGATAATAAAATCCTTTCCTGTAAATAAAATCTGTCCTAAATGAAAATCTCCATGTATACGAGTTTTGATTGCATTGATGCGCGTTTTAAATATTTCACTAAAGCAATCTAAAATAGCATCTTCCAGCGCTAATACTTCCTGACCCAATTTTTGTGTTTCCGTATTTAGCTTAGGCATTGCTTGCTCAAGCATTTTAAATCGATCACGCAATAATTTCCGTAAAGTAGAATAAAGAGACCGCTGATAATTCGCAGTAAAATATTCAGGAGCAAAGGCAGGCGTGGTTATGTCAGAAGCAAGCGCTAGATGCATCTCTGCCGTACGTTGACCTAGACGCACCACTCTTTCATAAAAACCCTTTCCGATAAATTCCTGAATTAATTCTGGAGCCTCCTCAAACTTAATGGCATCCTTATTAATAAGTTTTGGTAACTTTTCTTTCTTCGCCTTGGCCATCACTCGCTCATAAAAACGGCCGATAGAATCAATGGTCATTACCCAGGAGTCTCCTTGATTCTCGACCTTTTCCTGAAGCAATCCTAAGACTGTAGTTTTGCCTTCGAGATCTTTGTACTCAACACTACCTGCGTATTTAGGAGCATTGCGAAAACTTGTATTTTCTGAAAGGAATCGAACAATCTCCAAATCCGGGTTAATTTCATTTTCAATTTTTCGATAAAACTTGAAAAAGTACTGGTCATTGTAAATGATGGCTGTGTTGCTCTGATCGGCCTTTAAAATTTTTGATTCTACTTTGTCAGAATTCAACTTAGTGTAAACACTGGAATTAAATTCAAGTGTACCACTCTCATCTTTAATTCTCGATTTCCGGTCCATGCTGGTAAAAAGAAAATCACGGAAGGTACGATCATAACTACTATCCAGTATAAAACCCGCTTTGCCTTGTATCTCAGCTCGGCTAATTACACTTTGAGCGGTGTATTCAACCTTGTCAAAAATATTATCTGACGGAACAAAGCACATTGGCAAGAAATATAATTCAGGCAAGCGCTGCACGTAATCGACTTCAATGATAGTCAAAAAATGAGATTCCCCTTCCACTTTCATCGGAATGACTTTGTGAATACTCATCTTGCTAATTACTTTGGCTTTGCCACCAAACCATCGGCACTTTTTCATGAAAGGTTGCAGGATTTTTCGTTCAATAATCCTTACCTCATTATAGTTGAAAAAGAGTCGCTCCCAAGAAATTTCTGTTTTGTAAAGAAAGAGTTCGGTACTTATAGTTGATGTATCTTTCTTCTCTGTTGTATCTGCCTGGAACCAAAAGTATCCATAGGGGCCAATGGTGATCGGATACTCTCCTTGCCCAACATTCATAAAGCGATTTTGACTAAACACTTCCGTAATGTCGCAATCTTTGTATGCTGATAAATTTAAATTTGTAGCCTGTGAAAATTGGGAAAGGTTGGCCACTACAATAATTGTTTGATCTTGATACATTCGAGCGAAACAAAGCACTTTAGCATTTGAGCTCTCTATAAATTTCAAATCACCTCTGCCAAAAACATTCAATCGCTTGCGCATGGCGAGTACATTTTTAATCCACCACATTAACGAAGATGGGTTTTCTTCGTGTGTGGCCACGTTCAGTGCTTCATAGCGATACACCGGGTCTGTAATAACCGGAAGAAATAATTTTTGCGGGTTAGCCTCTGAAAACCCAGCGTTGATATTCATGTTCCATTGCATGGGGGTTCTCACCCCAAAACGATCGCCAAGATAAATATTATCACCCATCCCAATTTCATCTCCATAGTAGAGTACAGGAGTACCAGGCAAGGAGAACATAATCGTATATAGGAGTTCTATTTTTCGCCTATCGTTGTTTAGGAGTGGTGCCAATCTTCTGCGAATCCCAACATTATGTTTAGTATGTTCATCGGTCGCATATGCTTTGAATAGATAGTCTTTCTCCTCTTCGGTGACCATCTCTAATCCAATCTCATCATGGTTTCGAAGAAATAATGCCCATTGATTGTTTTGTAACGTGGCAGGAGTTTGCTCAATAATATCAATAATGGGGTAACTGTCTTCTGTACGCAAGCCAAGAAATAATCGAGGCATGAGCGGATAGTTGAAACACATGTGACATTCCTGACCCTCTCCAAAATATTGTGCTGCGTCTTCCGGCCACAAATTGGCCTCTGCAATTAATATTCGATCATCATAATGCTTATCAATATGTGATCGAAGTCTTTTTAAAAACGCATGGGTTTGCGGGAGATTTTCGCAATTGGTTCCTTCCTCTTCAAATAGAAATGGAATGGAGGGTAATCTAAATCCATCGACCCCTAACTTCATCCAAAAATCTACGACTTTGATCATCTCCAATTGAACTTCCGGATTGTCAAAATTTAATTCAGGTTGATGGCGATAAAAGCGATGCCAGAAATAGGCTTTCGCTTCATTGTCCCATGACCAATTAGAAGCTTCCTCATCCTGAAACATAATCCTGGCTTCTTTATACTTGTCAGGAGTATCACTCCATACATAATAATCTTTCAGACGGGATCCAGCTCTTGCTTTGCGAGACTTTTGAAACCAGGGGTGTTGATCTGAAGTATGGTTAAGAATCAATTCGGATATAACTTTCAATCCCCTTCGATGTGCTTCCTTTAAAAATAATTTGAAATCTGATAAGGTGCCATAGTCGGGATGTATGTCACAATATTCACTCACATCAAATCCGTCATCTTTTAAGGGTGATGGATAAAACGGCAATAGCCAAATTGTATTTACACCCAGATCTTCTAAATAATCAAGCTTCTGTATTAACCCTGGAAAATCGCCAATGCCATCACCATTGCTATCATAAAAAGCGCGAACGCTTAATTCATAAATGATTGCATCTTTAAACCAAAGCGGATCGTTCTTCGTAGTGGACATGCTAATATACTATTCGATTAAAGGCTCAATTTATACTTCTAGTTGTTACATGTTCGACTCATGTATTTCTAACTTGAACAAATGAAAAGGCATTTTACCCGGACTTAATTCTATAAAACTCCATTCTTGTGTCCACATATAATGCTCATCGGTAATCAGATCATGAAGTTTAACATTTATTTTATCAGTCAGTTTCAATCTTTCCTTAGGCAGTTGCACATACCCCGATTGCTTACCAATCGGGTCGAGGTTCACAATAACTAAGATAATATTAGACAAATCATCGGTGGCTTTTAAATAGGCAATCAACTGACTATTTTCTATTGGACAAAACTGAATATTCCAGGTTGATTGAAGTGCAGCGTTCTCTTTTCTAATTTTATTCAACAAACTCATGATATCGGTCATCCGGTTGGTGCGCTTCCAGTCATAGTGCCTTACTTCATATTTCTCTGAATTGAAATATTCTTCTTTTCCTTCAATGGGAGTGTTTTCATAAAACTCATAGGAAGGTCCATACACCCCATAATTAGATGATAGTGTTGCTGCCAAGGCATAGCGGAAGATGAAACTGTTTTCACCTTTAAGTTGTAAATGATAAGGAAGTATATCAGGTGTGTTTGGCCAAAAGTTAGGTCTAAAATAATTTCTAGACGGTCCATTAACCAATTCATTCATATATTCCATTATTTCCTGTTTGCTGACACGCCAAGTAAAATAAGTATAGGATTGAGTGAATCCAACTTTGGCAAGGGAGGACATAACCTTCGGACGTGTAAATGCCTCTGCCAGAAATATGATTTCAGGATGTATTTGATGAATTTCACCAATGATCCAATGCCAAAATGGAATTGGTTTGGTGTGCGGATTGTCAATTCTAAAAATAGTAACGCCTTGTTCAATCCAATATATGAAAACTGATCTCAGCTCTTCCCATAAATTTTTCCAATCATCTGATTCAAAATTAAATGGATAAATATCCTGATATTTCTTAGGTGGGTTTTCAGCATATTGTATTGAGCCATCCGGGCGTTGCTTAAACCAGTCTGGATGATCTTTCACGTAAGGATGGTCTGGGGCACATTGAAAGGCGATGTCCAATGCCACATCTATCCCAAGATTCTTAGCTTCCTTTACAAGCTTTCTGAAATCTTCAATCGTTCCTAATGCAGGCAATATCGACTTATGACCCCCTTCATCACTTCCAATTGCCCACGGAGAGCCCGGTTCATCCTTTTGTGCACGTACGTTGTTATTTTTTCCCTTCCGATTTAATTTGCCAATTGGATGAATGGGAGGAAAATAAAGTACGTCAAAGCCCATGGCAGCTACGCGAGGCAAAAGTCGAATGCAATCCTGAAAAGTACCATGCTTTCCTTTCTCAAAAGAACATGACCTCGGAAAGAATTCATACCACGAACTGAAATTTGCTTTTGCATGCTCAACCAATATTTCGTATTCTTTATCTAGTCTTGTTTCATTTTCCTTGACAGGATAGTCTTTCACGATTTGTTCAAAACCCTTACTCAATACGAGTTCAATGGCTTCCTGGTACTTGGAGGTGTTTTCTAATTTTGTAACCAGATTTAAAAGATTGGGCTTTCCATTTTCAGCCAATGTTTTCAAAAATAAAGCTCCTTCCATCAACTCCACTTTGACATCCACTCTGGCAGCCGCCTTCTTTTTAAAACCATCATACCATGTATCAAAATGATCAATCCATGCTTGAATCGTGAAAACATATTTACCCTGCTCTTCCACTTTAAAAGTGCCTCTCCAATCATCATTAAAAGTTGGCTGAAGCTCTATTGAATTCCATTTTGACGCGTCTAATTTTTTATAAAGTAAAGAGGCACGAATATGATCGTGACCATCACCAAAAATGGTGGCTGAAACTTCTACACTCTCACCAATTGTTCTTTTGGCAGGATATAACCCTCCATCTACGAGCGGCTGAACATTCTCAATGATTACTCTTGACTTACCTTGCATGTACTACTTTATTTTTAATATGAATGAACTAAAAGGGGGCAACTCCATTTGTGCAAATAGTGATTCATTGAACCCAATTTCCGCACCGCTCCGCAGGAGATCTCTTCCAACATATGCTTTCCCTTTTTCCAACTTCATAAACACTGCAAGTTCATCTGGCAGCTGCAATTTTATCTTTTCAACAGTTGTGTTAAAATTGGAAACAATGACGAGATTTTCCTCGCCATAATACCTTGCATAGGCATTTACTAAATGCGAGATATTGCCATTGCGCTGATTGTAAATGGTCAAATCGGCATAGGACCCTCTGCTAATCGCATGGTTGGAAGAGGCTAATTTTAAAATATCTCCATAAAACTGACGAAGCTGTTTTTGTTCGTCAGTTAAAAGCCCCCCATCATATTTTCCTCCATTCAACCATTGCTGATGATTGGGTACGCCCCAATAATCAAAATGAGTAGTGCGTCCATCCTCGCCTGAAAATCCTGCAACCCCTGCACCAGGTTCACCAACCTCCTGACCAAAATAGATCATGATTGGTCCTTCATCAATTGTTGCACTTACTACCATAGCAGGAACCGCTTTCCAGGCATCACCAGCAAAAAAGGGCGAGGCAAAACGTTGCTCATCATGGTTCTCTAAAAAATGAAGCATCTGATGATTAATCCCCTGTAGGCTTTCTTGAATTTTTGGTACGCCTTCCGTATGTGCTTTTTGATTTACTAATAATCGGAGGGTATCGTACAACTGAACTTTGTCGTACAGGAAATCAAACTTGCCGTTCTCGAGATAATTTCTGTATTGGCTAGGGTTATAAATTTCAGCAATGAAAATAACGGCCGGTTTAATTTGTTTGATTTGTGGAATAACCCAATGCCAAAATTCCACTGGCACCATCTCACTCATATCACATCGGAAACCGTCTACATTTTTATCGGCCCAATAGGCAAGAATTTCCTTCATCTTCACCCATGTATTTGGCACAGGTTCAAAATAATTTTTATTACCACCTTGATAATCAATTCCATAATTTAACTTAATCGTTTCAAACCATTCGTTAATTCCAGGTGTGGCTGTGAACTGGTTGTTGCCCGTAACTTTTGCTGGTGTCTCTTCAAATTTTTTATCCTTCGTAGGGAAAGGATTATTTCCTAATGAATTGTATTCTTTAGGTGGCTGAAAAGATTGCCCTGGCAAATAATAAAAGTTATTGCTAGGCTTAAAGGATACTAGCTTATCATCTTCTTCGCCTAAATCCTTCACTCCTTCCGGCTTTACATCACTCTTATATGCTCGAGCAACGTGGTTAGGAACAAAATCAATAATCACTTTTAAATTCTGCTGATGTGTACGCTCAACCAGTTGTTCAAATTCTTTAATCCTGTTCTTCACATCTACAGCCAAATCGGGATTTATATCATAATAATCTTTGATCGCATACGGAGACCCTGCGCGCCCCTTCACTACATCTGCATCATCCAGCGGAATACCATATTTAGTATAATCAGTGAGTACGGCATGCTCAATGACGCCTGTATACCAAACATGTGTAACGCCTAATTCCTTAATGCCTTTCAATGCTTGTTCATTGATGTCATTCATTTTGCCTACGCCATTTTCTTCAATGGTGCCATAAGGCTTATTCGTGGTATTCGTATTACTAAACAAGCGAGTGATCATTTGATAGACCACCATCTTTTCTGATTTTCCGGGCATAGCGGGTGTTTCTGGAATTTTATCTTTTGGAGGTGAACAGGCTGCTAAAATCGCAAGAACTACAATCGATAGGTATTGTCTTGACATAGGCTTATCAAAGTTCCAAGATATAAAGAAATACTTATTGAATGACCTTACTTAGAGAGGACTTTTCAACACATATTCAACTTTTATAGAATGTACCTTCTTAAAAAATTGCCCCAGCAATTGTTGCTGTCATCATGGTAGCTAAAGAGGCTGCAAGCATGGCTTTAAAGCCAAGCCTGGATAGGTCACCTTGCCGCCCGGGTGCCATCCCTCCGATACCTCCTATTTGAATGGCTATAGAACTAAAGTTGGCGAAGCCACATAAAGCATACGTAGCAATTCGAATGGATTTTTCATCCAATACACCAGCCAATTTCATCTGTGATAAATCCACATAGGCAACAAACTCATTAATTACCATTTTCTGTCCAAGTAAACTACCTACTTGAAGCGTTTGGCTCCACTCTACACCCATGGCAAAAGCAAATACGCGGAATACCTGGCCCAAAATATACTGTAAGGAAAACCCTTTAAAGGCTCCATTGGTACTTGAGACAACGAATTCATTTAGCCCGGTTACAGCACCAACAAAATCCACTAATATCCAATTTACAGCATAAATGATCGCAATGAAGGCGATCAACATCCCACCGATATTGAGTGCTAATTTAAGGCCATCCGATGCCCCGGTAGCCACGGCATCTACTAAGTTTACGCCTATCTGTTCCTTGTTCACTTTTAACTTTGAATCAATTTTTTCAGGCTCATCTTGCGGGTAAAACATTTTTGAGAGCACAATAGCTGCGGGGGCATTCATGATGGATGCACAGAGTAAATAAGTGGCGAATAATGTTTTCTCCTCCAAACTTCCACCACCCAATAACCCGACATAGGTTGCAAGCACACTACCGGCAATCGTTGCCATCCCTCCAACCATTAAACAGAATAATTCCGATTTGGTCATGCCTGCGATAAAAGGTCGCACTAGCAAAGGCGCCTCCGTTTGCCCCATGAAAATATTGGCTGCCGCGGATAGGCTTTCACTACCTGACAGGCGCATGGTTTTGGTCATGAGCCATGCAAAACCAAACACTATTTTTTGAAGAATACCCAGATAATATAATCCTGCCGTAACTGCAGAAAAGAAAATGACGGTGGGCAAAGCTTGAAAGGCAAAGATGAAACCAGTATTGGAAGTATCTGTAGCCAAAGATCCGAATACAAACTTGCTTCCCTCTCTGGCAAAACCTAAGAACAATACGAACTTCTCACTGATAAATTCAAATATAAAACGAACAAATCCTACTTTGGCGATGGCTAATCCAATCAGAATTTGCATCAAAAGTCCGATACCTACTAATCGCCAATCTATTTTACTTCTATTGCGTGAGAGTAGGAATGCAACTCCCACAATGAATAGTAAACCAAGAATTCCGCGGAGATAATTCATTAAAAAATTATTCAAATAGTAGACAACGATATAAGAGACGTAACAAATGGATTACAATCCGCTCAAATAATGTAAAATAACTTAATTCCTTTTCCCTAGTTCATCACGAATCTTGGCTGCCTTTTCGTAATCTTCTTTGTCTAACGCCTCTTTCAAAAATTCCTTCAGTTTGTCCATGCTATAGTTCTTGTAATCTTCCCCACCTTTTTTCGCAGATTCCTTTTTAACTTTCTGTTTTGGTTCTGTCTTGGGCTCTACTTTTTCTTCATCATCCTCCTGATCCGTTAAAACAATACCGGCCTCTGCTAGAATCGTTTCATACGTATAAATAACCGCATCAAAACGAAGTCCGATAGCAATGGCGTCTGACGGACGAGCGTCAATCTCTGACTTTTTCAAGCCGTCACTGCAAACAATCTTTGCAAAAAATACTCCTTCTTTCAAGTCTGAAATAATAATCTCTTCAACATGAAAATGAAAAGAATTTGCAAATGATTTAAATAAGTCATGCGTCATTGGGCGATTGGGAATAATCTTCTCAATTTCAATGGCTATGGCTTGCGCCTCAAACATGCCAATAATGATAGGAAGTCTCCGATTACCTGCCACTTCGCCCAACACCAATGCAAATGAACCTGTCTGTGACTGACTGGACGAAAGGCCTAAAATCTCTAATTTAATTTTCTTCACAAACCAATAATATCTACTGTTTACAAAACTATCTTTAAATCCCCAGAAACCAAACGTACATGACAGCAATCGGAACCGATAACGTAATTACGTTGTACAACAATTTTCTCATTCACCTTTCCTTGAAATTGAACCTCTACATCCTTCCCAAATAAAGATTCTTTATTTCGATCACTCACGAGCATGTAAGGAGGAAAGCCATCAGTTAAAGGTGTCATATTTTTACTATCAATCACTCTAATAACACTCCAATCAGTTAACTCTACTGGAGTTCCATCCGAGTGGACCACAGAAACATAAATATGCCAATAGTTTTCAGTACATAAATTACTTGTACTCATACATTTTGGTAACCGTCTAGCAGTAATAGTATGTAATTGGTTTGTTAGTGAGAGTGTATCGTTGATTACAAAGTACTTAATAGTATCCGAGAGACCCGAAAGAATACGTTTTGTAAATGTTGTGTCGCAGCAAGCAGAAGTTTGGTCATTAAAATTGAATTTAATCTTATTAGTCTCAATAAAAGTTAAACTACCTCGGTAAAAATTAATCCATGAATCCATTCGCAAGCTACCGTCTCCATTAATATTTAATAAGTGTATTCGATCAGAGCCTAACATCGAGTTGGAGCCATCGATTTCAAGCACTTCCCATCGATCAAATAATTCGCTTGTCTCCTTCTTTTGAACCACATCATTGCATCTCAAAAGTAATAAAGCCATAACTAAACCTAAAAACAGAAACATGTAAATTCTTTTTACTGCTTCAATTAATCGGTCGAAATTCATACTTTAATATATTACTTCAATGCCTTGATCGCCTCTGTCAATTTAGGTAATATCTCAAATGCATCGCCCACAATTCCATAATCGGCTGCTTTGAAAAATGGAGCATCTGCATCCTTATTGATCACCACAATGTATTTAGATGAATTTACGCCAGCCAAATGTTGGATTGCACCGGATACGCCCACAGCAATATAAAGCTGAGGAGCTACTTTCACTCCTGTCTGCCCAACATGCTCATGATGTGGCCTCCAACCCATATCTGAAACCGGCTTGCTACAACCGGTAGCCGCATGAAGTACTCTAGCTAAATCTTCTAACATACCCCAATGTTCAGGGCCTTTCATCCCTCTTCCTCCAGATACCACTATCTCCGCTTCCGGCAACAGTATATCTCCCGTTGCTTTTTCAGTTGCCGTGGTTACTGTATTAAAATCGGAATCATTCAGTGCTACCGTATACGGAGTCACGGTGATTGTTCCACCTATCTCCTTCGCTTCTGCAGCATTTTTCTTGACGGCAATCACTTTCTTCTGATTTTTCAATTCCACAAACGAAAAAGCTTTGCCCGTATAGATACTTCGCTTGACTACAAATCCATTGGCTGTAGACGGCAATTCTACCACATTGGAAGCAAAACTCGCATTCGATTTAATAGCCACTTTAGCTGCCACAGGAGTACCTAAAGATGAATTAGCAAGTACCAAAATATCTGCTCCTTCATCATTCATAGCTTTCGTAAGCACGGAAGCATACACTTGTATGACCGCATGATCTAACTTAGAATCAGAGACATGCAACACCTTGGTTGCCCCGTATTTTCCTAAAGATTCTAACTCTGCGTTATTGGCTGAGCCCAATACAATAGCAGTCACTCCACTGCCCATTTGATGAGCGTAGGCAATTGCCTCTAAGGATGTTTTTCTTACTTTACCTTCTCCGGTTTCAACGAAAACTAAAACGGCCATATTAAAATATTAAATGTGGTATTAATGAATGTCAATTTCCCTAACTATAACCCAAACATGAACTTTTAAAGAACTTTTGCTTCCGACTTCAATAGTGTGACTAACTCCGCCACATTATCTGCACTGATCATTTTAATAGCACCTTTAGCTGGGGGAAGTTCAAATTTTTGGAGAACAACTGATTCTGCTACTGTCTTTGGCTCTACTACATTCATCGGTTTGGTGCGTGCAGACATAATTCCCCTCATGTTTGGGATCTTCCATTCAGCAATAGGTTCCTGACAACCAGCCACTAAAGGTAATTTTGCTTCAACTGTTTCTTTACCCCCCTCTATCTCCCTATCCATGATTACTTTAGTACCGTCCAGTTCTAATTTCATAACAGGTGAAATGGATGGAAGCCCTAACATCTCACCTACCATCGCATGTACTACGCCCCCATTATAGTCAATGGATTCTCTCCCCATTAGAATTAGATCATACCCTTGAGCATTAGCTGCAATTTGTGTGGCCACATAAAATGAATCCGTTGGCGCTGCATTTACTCTAATCGCATCATCCGCCCCAATAGCCAAAGCCTTGCGCAAGGTGGGTTCCGTTTCCGCGGTTCCAACATTTAAAACGGTAACTACCGTTCCGGGAATTGCTTCCTTTAATTCAATGGCACGAGCTAACGCATAATCATCATATGGACCAATAATGAATTGCACTCCGGTGGTATCAAACTTGGTACTGTTTTCAACAAAGTTGATTTTGGAAGTGGTATCAGGAACGTGAGAAATGCAAACAAGAATCTTCATAAAAAAGAATAACAAAATGATTTACTGTGAATTAACAATACAAACTTAAATTTGGCTCAAGATAAAGCATAAAATTCTAATAAAAGTCTGTAGAAAGCTAATAAATAAGATGAATAGGGATCGTATTAAGAACTTGGAGGAATGGATCAAAGAAGATCCACATGAGCCTTTTAATAAATATGCGCTCGCGCTGGAATATTCACAATCGCTACCCGAGCAAGCATCATTACTTTTTGGAGAACTACTAACCTTACATAGTGACTACTTACCCACCTATTACATCGCTGCGAATTTTTATGCAGAACTTGGTAAGCGAGAAAAGGCTATCCAAATCCTAAAATCGGGGATAATCCTGGCCCAAAAACAAGACAATAGTAAGACGTTGCGAGAATTAAAAACAATATTGGAACAAATGGAATTTGAAGGTTAGTATTGTCCTGTACTCAACATCACAAGTGTACAAGCTTCAATCGCTTCTGCCCCAGATTCCTCTACCATTTTTTCAAACTCCGGATTTTCTGTACCCGGATTAAAAATAAATCTTTTGGGCTGAAGGCTCAATAGATAAGCATAATACTCAGGCTGGTGTGAAGGGCCAATGTATAGACTAACTGTATCTACTTCATTTATAATTGGTTGCTTCCTAATATCAAGGATTGCCTGCCCGATCACCTCCCCTTTCTTAATACCAATCGGAACCATGTCATGCCCATATTTTATCAGCATCTCAGCTGCTACAAACGAATAGCGAGACTCGTTTGGCGATGCCCCGATAATAACTGTCTTTTTACCCATAGTTTGATCAAATCTAGAATTACATTAAAATTATTAGTTGGACTGGCTCTACGATTGAATATCAATCTTAAAGTAAAGTCTTGCAACCGCTTCTGCACAACGTTCTCCATCCATGGCAGCAGATACTATTCCTCCAGCATACCCTGCACCTTCACCACAAGGGAATAGTCTTTTCGTTTGAACATGCTCCAAAGATTCTTTATCCCTTGGCACTCTTACCGGAGAAGAAGTTCTGCTCTCAACACCTACAATCTGGGCCTCATTGGTCAGGTAGCCGCGTATCTTTCCTCCAAAAGCTTTAAATCCTTGTCGCAAGCCATCAACAATAAATGAAGGAAGCACATCACTCATATCGCTAGTACAAAGACCGGGTTGGTAAGAGGTCGCTAATACGGAAGAGGAATTCCTTTTTTCAACAAAATCAATTAAACGTTGTGCCGGTGCCGTTTGCTTACCCCCAGCTACTTCACACGCTTTTTTCTCGATCTCAGCTTGAAAGTAAATTCCAGCTAATGGACCGTGTATAGCATATGATTTATAATCTTCTTCTTCCACAGACAAAACAATGCCTGAATTCGCATATAGAGAGTCTCTCCGTGAAGGACTCATTCCGTTGACGACTACTTCACCCGGATTGGTAGCAGCAGGTACAATAAAGCCACCCGGGCACATGCAAAAAGAAAACACTCCGCGCTCTTTACTATTTATCTTTGCCTGATGAACTAATGTATAAGAGGAAGCAGGAAGGTATGGCCCTCGATCAGATTTACAATGGTATTGAAATTGATCAATCAGGTTCTGAGAATGTTCAACCCGAACACCCAGTGCAAATGGTTTTGCTTCAATCAGAATACCGCGCTGATGCAAGAGCTCAAATATATCACGAGCAGAATGGCCTGTTGCCAGGATGACTGCTGCGGACTCCCATTTGGTGCCATCATGAGTAACTACTCCCTTCATCTCGTTCTCCTTTACTATAAAATCAATGACTTTGGTATTGAAATGGATTTCACCTCCTGCTTGTACAATGGTTTCCCGAAGTTGCGCTACCAATTGGGGTAATTTGTTGGTACCAATATGAGGATGGGCATCATATAATATTTCTTCTTTCGCTCCGTGTGCAACCAATATTTCCAACACGCGCCTAATATCTCCACGCTTTTTCGATCGGGTATACAGCTTTCCATCCGAATAAGTACCCGCTCCTCCCTCACCAAAGCAATAATTTGATTCCGGGTTGACCAGATGATCCTTGTTTATGGCTGCGATGTCACGTCTTCTAGATTGCACGTCTTTCCCCCTTTCCAGAATAATTGGCTTGATTCCTAACTCGAGTAATCGAATTGCTGCGAAGAGTCCAGCAGGACCGGAACCAACAATAATGACGGACCTGGTGGCTGTAAGGTGTGGATAATTTTTCTGATAAGAGATGAGCGGGTTCTCGTTGGATTTTGGGATAACTTCTAGCAGAAAATTAACGATGACCTCCTTTCTGCGGGCATCAATAGACCTCCTTAAAGGACGTAACAAAATACTGCCGTCATCTACAATTTGCAGTTTTTGGAAGAGGGTCGGCTTAAAATTTTTTTCATCAAACGCTTCTGCAGGCGTTAGGTTTACTTCGATTGTTTTGTTCATAGGAAAGGTAGTTATCCCTTCAGTTAAATTGGATTCACTTCTTTACAAATATCAATGTGAGCTGATTCTATCTTTTACCATCAAATGAAAATGAGTACCCAAAATTAAAACCGAAGTTAACACTTTGAGAAAATGAAGATTGATTGAGCGAACCAAAAGTATTTTTATAGGTGGGCTCCACATCAAAGCTTCGGTAGCCAATATTATATCCGCCATACGCATCTAACGTAAACCCATTTCCATTATTCCGCTCCATCAGACGAATTCCCAAAATCAATCCATATTCTGCACGTTGTTCTGATGCGTTGGCAACCACCTTGGTCTGAGGAGAAAGTGGAAAATCAACATTTGCAAAATGCCCCACATTGGTAAACCTAACCTGATGTCCAAAATACCACATGCCTGTTTTAAGTGGATTGTAGAATTTTTGCTTTACCGAAATCACATTTCCTCTTAGAAAGATTTTGTTTTGGGGTATTTCAGAATCAGCTGTAAAAAAAGGGTCACGCAAAGCCTCAAATGAAAATTCATGCCCTAGGCGTTCTTGATTGTAGAATTCAATGGACAGAGGCATAGATCCGATGAAAGCAAAGACAGGATTTCCACCAATAATAACTCCATGATATTCAGAAAAAAGAGGAGAGAAATAATTGAACCCTTTACGCTTTTGGATTTTGGGTGCAGGAGGTTTAGGTTTCTTATTTAGAAGATCATTGATATCTTTCGCTAGCGATTTATCTTCATAAAAAGGTTTATAATATCCCGACAGTTTACCATCCTGTTCGTAAAGTTCCCAAGTACCTACCCTCAAATTATCTTCTATCTGTCCTTTTGTTTGCAGTGAACCACTGGGGTAAAATCCTGTATAAGCGCCTTTACCTTGGTCGAAGTCACACTCCCCTTCTAATTTTCCGTCTTCATAAAAATACTGCCATTTTCCTTGGTTTTTTTCTTCCACAATTTGCCCTTTTACCTTCAACTTACCACTGATAAAATATTCCCGATACTCACCTACTCCATTCTTATAAGTAACCTCACTCTTTACAATTCCATTATTGTTAAATGTAGCCCAATACCCATTTTTCTTTCCCTCCATATATTCACCTTTAGAACTTATCGTTCCATCTTCAAAAAATTGGGTCCATAATCCGGAGGGCATATCGTTCACGAACAAACCCAAAGCAGATGTTTTTCCGGAAGGATAAACATATTTCCACTCACCGTTTTTCTTTCCATTTGAATAATTCCCTTCGCTCTCCAAGACCCCATCCTCCGTATAAAAGCGCCATAAACCTACATTGCGTGCACCCGCTTTAGGGCCTTCCCCTATCATCTTACCGGAATGATAATACTCGATATAGCGACCAAAGTCTTCTTTATATTCTATCTCTCCCCTCAAAACTCCATCCTCAAAATATGTTTTCCAAAGACCCGTTCTTTTGTTCAATCGATATTCTCCCGACTCCTTTAGTTCGCCACTTTCATAGTATATTTTCCAAATGCCTTCTTGCAATTTTCCATCGATTGTACCCTCCATACTTTTTTGGCCGCTCTCGTAGAAGTACTCCCATAATCCATAGTTAGAAGCTGCTCTTAGTATGCCTCGCATTTTTAAGTTTCCGGTAACATAATAAAACTCCCATGCACCGGTAGTCTCGTTGTCTACAAACTGACCTTTGGATTCGATATTGCCATTCAAAAAATAAGAGATATATCGACCCTGTAAGATGTTGGTGATTGTGTCTTTTACTTGATATACTTCTTTGACATTTTTTTTTGCTGCATCATGGTAAGTGGTACGCATAAATCCTTGACTGAAGGACAAGACAGGAGAGAATAATAGAGCGCAAATGGAAAATCTTTTCACCTGGCAAAGGTAAACATATTTAAGAACGAAGTAGGCTTTTTGATGTTGAGCGACCAGCTCACCTGAACGATCAACCTAAACCTAATTTAACTATTCCTGCTTTCCCCCAATCAATCTTCTCTTGCTCACTCCACAATTCCGGAAAGAAAATAGTCTTTTGAAAACGTGGCGGTAAATATTTTTGCCAGTTCGTACCGCCAGTTGCTTTAATATCCTCCGGATCGCGTTGTAAATATTTCCCGGCTGACTTTAAATGAGCCAAAGGCCAAAGCACATTGGCTAATTGATCAAACTCACGCAGTCTACTTATTACTTCAGAAGAATCTTTAAAGTTTTTTTGATATAGTTTCCATAAATTTCTATCCCGATACTTCATACCCGTTGATTTAAATAGGTGAAGATATTTCTCCTCAAATTGTTGCAGGGTTAATGTCTTTTTTCCTGATGCCAATTCCGTAGCACCGCTTCGCCAATACAATTTCTCGATCTGTTGATCAAAATCACTATTATCTGTTAAAGCTTCTCGTTCCTGTACGTTAACGAGATTTATCATATCGGTTGAACAAATCTCAATGAGTCGGTATTGCGCGGACTGAAAACCGGAAGAAGGAAGTAAAGACATTCTAAACTTCAAAAATTGTTCTCGCTCCATGCCATCTACCATCACGGAGAACGAATTTTCCAAAAGTTGAAAATATCGAATGACTCGATCCAGGCGAGTAATAAAAAAGTTCTTCTCTAAATTTTCCTTCGCTGAAATCTGTTCAATCTCCCACAAAATCAAATTAAAATAGAGCTCTGTAATTTGATGATAGATGATAAAAACCTTTTCGTCTCGAAATTGTGTTTTAGGGTTCTGTAAACTTAATAACGTATCTAAGTGGATATAATCCCAGTAGGTCAAATAATCAGCATGCAATAAGCCATCTAGGTAGGACGACAGATCTTGACCCATCACAGCATATTTCTGCTGTAATTTTTTTACTTGGTCTACTAAATTAGAGTCGAGAGGCTTATCCATAGCTAAAATAAATTGAAAGTATTAGTAGAAGTTAATATTCAACTTTCCAATCTTCAACTTTAAACATTTTGTATGTAAATTTGAACCTTTCAAAAGGAATAACCAAAACACTATGTCAAGTTTAACTTCGTCTCCAGAAACTGCGCACAAAAAGTCTTTGAAACAAGATCTCTATGAGCATCCGGATTTTTACTCAATAGATGACTTGCTTACAGAGGAACATAAGTTGATCCGTAGCTCAATTCGTGATTTTGTAAAGAAAGAAATTAGCCCCTATATCGAAGACTGGGCGCAACGTGCTCACTTCCCTTATGAAATGGTTAGGAAATTTGGGGAAATAGGTGCTTTTGGCCCTACACTTCCCACTGAATACGGCTGTGGCGGTCTGGATTATATTTCATACGGAATCATCATGCAAGAAATTGAGCGGGGAGATTCTGGTATGCGCTCAACTGCTTCTGTCCAAGGCTCATTAGTGATGTATCCGATCTATAAATTTGGAAATGAAGCTCAACGGAAAAAATATTTGCCTAAACTCGCAAGTGGCGAATGGCTTGGATGCTTTGGCCTGACAGAACCTGATCACGGTTCAAACCCTAGCGGAATGGTCACCAATTTTAAGGACATGGGTGATCATTATTTGCTGAATGGAGCCAAGATGTGGATTTCAAATTCACCGAAAGCCGATGTCGCTGTTGTTTGGGCAAAGAATGAAGCAGGCAGAATTCATGGATTAATTGTAGAACGCGGTATGCCTGGCTTTACAACTCCGGAAACTCATGGCAAATGGAGTTTACGAGCTAGTGCAACAGGCGAATTAGTTTTTGATAACGTTAAAGTTCCGAAAGAAAATTTATTGACAGGCAAAACAGGATTAGGTGCTCCGATGATGTGTTTGGACTCCGCCCGCTATGGAATTGCCTGGGGCGCCTTAGGCGCTGCTATGGATTGCTATGAATCCGCAAGAAGATATTCTGCAGAACGAATTCAATTCGGTAAACCGATCGCCTCCTTTCAATTGCAACAAAAAAAATTAGCAGAAATGCTGACAGAGATAACCAAGGCACAATTGCTCAACTGGCGATTGGGTGTGTTGATGAATGAAGGCAAGGCTACTACTCCTCAAATATCGTTGGCGAAGAGAAACAATGTGAACCTCGCTTTAGAGATTGCCAGAGAGGCAAGACAAATGCATGGAGGCATGGGCATTACGGGTGAGTACCCGATCATGCGCCATATGATGAACTTAGAATCAGTGGTAACCTATGAAGGAACACATGACATTCATTTGTTGATTCTTGGAAATGAAATTACAGGGATACCTGCTTTTGTGTAATTCGTTGGTCTTTACTGATTATTCGTTGATCTCGCACGAGCTTTCCAGTAACCATTAACCAGCAAAGACCAACTACCATCAAAAAATGAAAATAGTTACTGTACTTGGCGCTCGTCCACAATTCATCAAAGCCGCTACAGTGTCAAGGGCTTTAAAGAAGTCGGACATCAATGAAACCATTATTCATACGGGGCAGCACTTTGATGCCAATATGAGCCAGGTGTTTTTTGATGAGATGGAAATTCCTCATCCCAATTATAATCTTGAAATTCAAGGATTGAACCATGGCGCCATGACAGGGCGGATGATGGAACAAATCGAACACATCTTAATAAAAGAAAAACCCAATTACGTTTTAGTGTATGGAGATACCAACTCCACTCTTGCAGGCGCATTGACAGCCGCTAAACTTCATTTTCCTGTGGCTCATGTGGAGGCAGGTTTGCGAAGTTTTGAAATGAAAATGCCTGAGGAAATCAATCGAATTTTGACGGATAGAATCAGTAAAATTCTCTTTTGTCCCACACAAGCAGCGGTGAAGAATTTAGAAAAAGAAGGATTCAATAATTTCAATTGCCGGATCGAGCAACCAGGAGATGTGATGTATGATGCTGTTCTTTTTTATCAAAAGAAGGCAGAAGTAATGTCAACCGTTTTACAAAAACAGGAACTCAAAGACAAAGATTTTGTGCTCTGTACCATTCATCGTGCAGAGAATACCGATGACATTCACCGATTGCAGTCGATATGCAAAGCCTTGAATGAAATTAACAAACAGATTCCGGTAGTCCTTCCTCTTCATCCACGTACCAAACACTATCTTGCTTCCCTTAATATCGATCTTCAGGTAAAAATCATTGACCCATTAGGCTATTTCGATATGCTCACTGTATTGAAGCATTGTAAAATGGTATTAACAGATAGTGGTGGAATACAAAAGGAAGCATATTTCTTCAATAAGTATTGCATTACACTGCGCGATCAAACAGAATGGGTGGAACTGGTGCAAGCCGGGGTCAATCAATTAGTTGGTGCTGAAACCGAAACCATTCTTCATCATTTCGAAAAAATGGTTAACAAAACTTTCAAAGGCGCTGACAATTTATATGGTCATGGAAACGCAGCAGAACTCATTGCTAATAAATTAGCTGCTCTTTAAACTCCAGGAATTAATTCTGCTGTAAGTCTTTTTGCCTCTTCGACAATCTCTGTAGGATAATTAGATATTTCAAGAATTGTAATCGCATTCCTTGTTTTAAGAGACCCAAGCTTTAAGGTATGATCAAAATTGAGATCAGTGCCGTCTATTTTTTCAGAAAAATGATAGAGATCATATTCTTCCTTGAGCATGTGGGCTAATTCGATGTCATGGGTAGCCACAATAACCATGTTTTTGCCTTGATTAAGATATGAAAGTATTGCTTTGCTAGCCGCAATTCTCTCAACAGTATTAGTGCCTCGAAAAACCTCATCTAATACAAACAAATTTTGTTGATCGCATTTAGCTTCACGTATCAAAGACCCCATCACATTCACTTCCTCAAAATAATAACTCTTGCCTTCTGAAAGATCATCATCAATTCTGATAGATGAAAACTGCTTTAGGAAAGGCGCTGAATAATGATCGGCAAAACAGGTGTAAATCGTTTGAGCTAAAATGGAGTTAATGGCCAAGGTTCTTAAGAATGTTGTTTTGCCGGACATATTGGAGCCCGTAATTAAAATGCTTTTCTCTTCTAAATTCAAATCGTTCGCTACACAATTATCAATCAGGGGGTGACGAAGGCCCTTTATCGAAAGACATTTCTTAGCAGTTGTATAAGTCGGTCTACATGTCGCCAAGGAACCCGAACGTAGCGATGCGATCGAAATACTCGCATCGAGGTGACCAACAAAATTGAATAGTGTCAAAATATCCTTCTTCCTATTTTTCAATTCTTCAGCTAGACTGTGGGTAGTATATAACTCCACTAATAAAATAGCCTTTATTAACTCAAAAAAGTACAAACCAAAATTTTCCAGCTCACCTTTTATGGTTCCATCCTGACCCAGATAGAGTAGCTTCACTTTGCGTTGGAAGGCCTTGAATGACAAGATACTTTTCTCCACTTCTTTATTAGCGAAAACACCTTCTGATTGTGTGATCTTGCGTGAAACTTCAATGAGTACATTGAGCTGCGGGAAAGATTTAACAAACTGAAACAAGTTATTTTTATTCCAATAATGAAGAAAAATATTCAAGATTACTGGAATAAATAAAACTACAAACAGTATTGGAAACCTTTGGTACAAAGCAGCAAAAACGAAAACACTAGCTGTGCTTATCCATAGGTATCGAAACCACCAAGGCTTCACGATTAAGTCCTCTTTCAAAAGATTCGTAATCGTATATGCATCCACCCTACTGAGTCTTGATAAATTCAATTGAATTCGCTGACGTAAAGCCACGCCCTCTGTAAAGAGTTTAGCCCGTTGATCCATCGCAATTAAATCCTCGATTTTATCAGTCGGTTCACTCACTTTTTTGTAGAGATATTGTTGACCTACTCTGCTGGTTGTTCGATCAATAAAGCTAAAGAGCTTATAAAAATCTATATCGTTAATGGTTTGATTTGATAATCGATGAAATGCCTCGTTCGAATAATTGTTGGCAAATCTTGAAATGTATTCAAAGTCGAAATATTCACCCTTTGGTTTGCCCCATTGTTCATCTATTTTTTTTCTTAGCGCTCGATTACGATTCCGATTCTGATAAATTAGGATCAGGACGAGGACCAATAATGCACCAATGCCAAATAGAACAAACCATATCTTGTTGTCCATAATAGTTATTACGCTAAAAAGAAATGGAAATTCAATAGAACAATTTTTACAAAGCATCAATCTTTTTCTGACATCTATTCGCTATCAATATACCCTTTGAGTAAGATCCGCTGTACTGGATTGATGGGGTCATTAGAATAGATAGTGAGCGCTTTGTTCTGCAATCCTTCCCTGCCTGATGAATCAAAAAGTAACTCAACCACTCCCTCCTCATTTGGTTTCAACTTCATTTTACTTATTGAACTTACCAAACAAGAACAATTACTTTGCGCATATCGTACTAGTAACTCTTTCTTTCCTTTATTTTTAAATTTAATTGAACGCTGCACTGTTGTACCAAACTTGATTTTTCCAAAATCCAGCTCATAATTCTCTATTTTTAATATTGGTGCTACGGCTTGTTCTTCAGGCGAAAGAGCAGGAAAATATTCTTCTACTGTTGCGTATACAGAAAAAGACTTTTCCGGCTGCATGATATCACTTGTTTTAATTAAAATATTATCAGAACAAAAGCCATATTGATTGCGTAATCCTGCATCATATAAAATCTTAATAGTACCCTTCGTAAGTGGTGCGATTGATTTTGGAATGCTGACTTTAATATAGGTAGGCGCAAGAACTTCTTTGATCTTAATCGTGTCATTACCCGTATTGTAGAATGAAAAATCAATTGGGACAGACTTCTTATTGGTAAATACTTTGCCGACATTAAATGAACTATTCCTGAACCGAAAGTTGCCGTTCTCAACCATTAATCCAGCAGGACCTTTATCTGACTTGGTATTAACTACGTTACCTTTAATCTGTAACAATATTGAATTACCATCCATATCCGTGGATATTGTCAACGACTTATTAAAATAGCCAGGCCTGCCCTTCGGATCAAAACTTGCCTTGATAAAGCCGGTCTTTCCAACAGCAATTGCCTCTTTAGACCAACCCGGTGTTGTACATCCACAGGAGGGTTGTACATTCAAAATTTTAACTGGCCGATTTGATTTATTCAAAAAACTAAAATCATAAGTGACAGGTCCGGTTAGCTCCTCCACCTCACCAAAGTCATGAATCTTATCATCAAAAAAGAGTGGTTCAGCGAGTTGGCCAAATGAATATTGTTGTATCAAAATACAGCAGGAAAGAAAAAAGAACCGATTCAACATAAATTCTGTACGAGTCATCAATACAAAGATAAACAACCAGAATGAAATGGATTATTTAACCCTTTGCTTCCTCCATCTTTTTATTTTACATTTACCATTGGCTGATATCTCTAAACAGTGAATCAAGAAAAATTTCTTTGGCTTGTCCAAAATTTTACCTCTCTATCAACCGAGGAGGCTGATGAATTGATCATTCTTCAAAAAGAATATCCATATAGCCAAGTGATCCATAATATGGTTGCGCGAGCTTCACAAGATTTAGGTCTTTTGGAGAAAGATAGATATTTACATAAAAGTGCTATTTATTCAACAGACCGTTCTGTGTTAAAAGCAATCATGACAGCTTCGAAAAATGAAAGGACTCCCCTAGCAAAAGTTACACATGTATCAAGTCCTGAATTAAATCCACTTCGAATCACCGAACCAGACAATGAGCCATCAACCCCTTCAATAATAGAAATTAATAAAACGGGTGAGGATCTTTATTCCCAAGTAATTAGAGATCTGGCTGAATTAAGTGAATCTAAACATCGCTTTGAAGAGGTAGTTGCAGGGCTTGAAAAGAATACGCCTGTGCCTCTTTTAAGTTCTTCAAACAAATCCGCTATCAATGAAATCCATAACCCTGAATTAGGAGATGGATTGATTGAGGAAATCAAAAACTCAAAGCGTAAAATAAAACCCGATGGGCCGAAGCAAAAAGAACAGATTGAAATTATAGATCAATTTATAAAAACACAACCAAGCATCACCAAGTCTAAACTGATTAGGCCTCCTGCAACAACCGAAGATTTAACAGAGAAAATCGATATCTATGGCGATAATATTGTTTCAGAGACATTAGTGGAAATACTTTTGAAACAGGGCAAAAAAGAGAAAGCCATAGAAATGCTCAAAAAGCTTATTTGGAAGTTTCCACAAAAAAAGACTTACTTTGCAGCCCAAATTGAAGAGCTGAAAAAATAAGTTATGTGGTATACGTTGTTCATCATCTTTGCTATTATTAGCGCAGTATTGTTAGTTCTAGTCGTATTAGCCCAAAACTCCAAAGGAGGAGGTTTATCCAGTCAGTTTGGCGGATCGGGTGCCAGTAATTTAATTGGAGTTAAAAAGACAGGCGATGTCTTAGAGCGCCTTACATGGGGTTTGGCCATTGCAATTATGGTGTTCTCATTAGCCACCAATTTTACCTCGCCCAACCTAAGCACACCTACCGATGAAATTTTAGAACGCGCTAAAGAGCAACAAGCTGCACCACCACTCGATATAAAGAAGACTACACCCTCCAAGGATAGTATAAAGAAATAAAAGAAGCTTTAAAAGCTGAAGCCTCGTCATTAAACGAGGCTTTTTTTATGCCGCTTTTGTAACCTCCTTTACTAAAAGTCTCTTGGCAACAGGCATTAAGGTTTGGGTATGTGGAAATTTGAATTTTGATAACACCAAATAGGTTGCGGGGTTGGGTAAATCCGGATATTTCCGAATCAACTTAAGCTTGAGGTTTTCATACGTATTACTAAGACTCTTTTCTGTGGTCAACAAGTATTCCGATTGAATCCCTCGGATTGGCTCTGTACTCTGTTCAAAGAAAGTCATATTGTATCGATATATATGCGTTTCTCTCTCAGGTGGTTGCGCCACAAAAAGGTACCCTTCACTCGTATATAATGAGGCAAGACCTACTGGGGTTATTTCGCATTTGGACTGGACATATTCGTATATAAAAGATCCCTCATCGAGCCTAGTCTTGAATTGTGGGATTGCATATTCTATTATTGATTCTATCTCCTGCATGATCGCATCATCTTCCACCACTGATTTATAGGTTATTTCAGCTTTCTTAATATCCTCCAGAGATAGCATCTGTGGAAATGAATTCCTCATCATTAATTTGTTCTCTTTTACAGAAATCAAATTCCGATAATGAAAGACCAAATCTGCTAAAAAAGGATATAATTCAACTTTGTCAAATGATTCTTTTACTTGTTTCAAATAGGCCAACAATAAATATTTCTTATACTCAAAATCAATCAACCCATCCGTCAGCCAATTGTCTTTTAGATTTCCCATTTGCTATAACTCGTTTTTATGCAAGACTCTCTTATGAACGATATATTTAGTAGAAATAGATGACACTACGTCACTATTCTAAATTATTAAATCTAAATGATCCCCAACATCCATTCCTCGCAAAATTAACAAACCTGCCAAAGTGCCATCTCATAATCACTTAGGACTGACACTACCGACAATTTTAACCATCTTTGCTGCCCCATTGAGCAAAAAAGTGCCATAAACCGCCAAAAATGAGGTATGGCACGGAAATCGTTCAATGGCAACCGATTGTGTAAAATACTAATTGTTTAACCGAAAAACGCAAAACCCATATGGCTAAAATCAATTTTAAACCCAACGAAGACAGAGTGTTGGTAGAAGCAGCTGCAGCTGAAGTTAAAACAGCATCAGGACTTTTTATCCCGGATACTGCAAAAGAGAAACCACAGAAAGGCAAAGTCATTGCCATAGGTGATGGCATCAAAGATAAGCCGGTAACAGTAAAAGTTGGAGACCATATTCTTTATGGAAAATATTCAGGTACAGAATTGACCATTGATGGCAAGGAGTATTTGATTATGCGCAACTCTGACATCTTTGGAACGATTTAATTTTTAATCAATAAGTAACGATAAAATAAAATAATCATGGCAAAAGAAATAACATTTGATACCGCAGCTCGCGACAGAATAAAGAAAGGCGTTGATAAATTAGCCAACGCTGTTAAGGTTACTCTTGGCCCAAAAGGTCGCAACGTCATTTTGGATAAGAAATTCGGTTCTCCAACAGTCACTAAAGCCGGAGTGTCTGTTGCGAAAGATATTGAACTGAAGGACACTATTGAAAATATGGGCGCTCAGCTAGTTAAAGAGGTTGCTTCGAAGACTGCTGATGCTGCCGGAGACGGAACTACCACAGCCACCGTACTAGCTCAATCGATTTATGGTCATGGCATTAAGAACGTAGCTTCTGGTGCAAATCCAATGGACTTAAAACGCGGAATTGATAAAGCTGTTGAATCCGTTGTGGAAAGTCTTAAAAAGCAATCTAAGCCTATCAAAGGGTCACATGAGATCACTCAAGTAGCAACAATCTCTTCTAACAACGATAAGGAGATTGGTAAAATGATTGCTACCGCAATGGAAAAAGTGGGTAAAGATGGAGTGATTACCGTAGAAGAAGCAAAGGGTACCGAAACAGAAGTTAAGACTGTTGAAGGCATGCAATTCGATCGCGGATATCTTTCTCCTTATTTTGTTACTAATACAGAGAAAATGGAAGTGGACTTAGATAGTCCCTATATACTAATCTACGATAAGAAGGTCACTTCAATGAAAGAACTTCTTCCTATTCTTGAAGCAACTGCTCAAACCGGCAAGCCTCTTTTGATTATTGCAGAAGAAGTAGAAGGAGAAGCATTGGCTACGCTGGTAGTAAATAAAATCCGTGGCGCCTTGCGTGTTGCTGCGGTGAAAGCTCCTGGATTTGGAGATCGTAGAAAAGCAATGTTAGAAGACATCGCTATTTTAACCGGTGGTAAAGTGATCAGCGAAGAGACGGGTATGAAACTGGAGGATGCGAAGTTGGAATTCTTAGGTCGCGCAGAAAAGATCAACATTGACAAAGACAATACAACGATTGTAAACGGAGCTGGTAAGAAAAGCGAAATAACAGGTCGTGTTAGTCAAATCAAAGCTCAAATTGACGTTACTACTTCTGACTACGACAAGGAAAAATTGCAAGAACGTTTAGCAAAGATTTCCGGTGGTGTTGCTATCCTTTATATTGGTGCTGCGACTGAGGTGGAAATGAAAGAGAAAAAAGACAGAGTAGATGATGCATTACACGCAACTCGGGCTGCTGTACAAGAAGGCATAATTCCTGGTGGTGGAGTAGCTTATATTCGTGCGATAGATGCATTGAAAAATGTAGTTACTGATAACGATGATCAAGCCACTGGCGTTAATATCATACGTTTAGCATTGGAGTCACCTTTAAGAACCATAGCAGAAAATGCGGGTCAAGAAGGTTCTGTAATTGTTAACAAAGTGAAAGAAGGAAAGAAAGATTTTGGGTATAATGCCGGTGAAAATAGGTTTGAAGATTTCTTCGCAGCAGGTATCATTGACCCTACAAAAGTAGCTCGTCTAGCGCTAGAAAATGCAGCTTCCATTGCAGGTCTATTGTTGACCACTGAAGCCGTTGTTTCTGACATTGCTGAAGATAAAGAGGCCCCAGCTATGCCACACGGAGGCGGAATGGGTGGAATGATGTAAGCTAGATTAATCACGATTTATAAAAGCCCTTTCCTGTATAGGAAAGGGTTTTTTTTGCTCCAATTTTAATCATTCAACAAATAATCTTTTTAATTATCTTGCGACACATTAATTCCTCCTATTTATGGTAATTCACAATAATTTTCAAGATTTCGTTCTTTTCCTTTATATCCACATGGCGTTAGCAGATAATTACTTACACCCTTCAGAGGAAGAAGTTATCTTGAGTAAAATGCCTAAGCTATTCCCTACTGAATCAAATCACAAAGAAAAATTTGACACTGCGTTAAAAAACTATAAAATATTGGACCACGCAAAAGCCATGGAGATTATCCATGACACCTTTAAACATTTTGATCAAATAAAATTCACTCAGAAGTACAAAGTATATACTGATATGTATGACGTTGTAAATGCTGATGGCAAGGTTGAAGAATCAGAAAAAATCGCGTTAGATGCTTTAAAGGAAATCATCAATATGAATGCGGAAAAAAAGTAATAGTAAGTCATTAACTCCTAGGCAGGGTTTAAAGGTGATCTTATTACACACCTTGATTAACAACATTTAATATTCATTATTATCCGTCCTTTTTAACAGCTGTTCTATAGAGGATTGTCGCCATTGTAATAAAAAACAGAATTGCGATCATGAAATAGCCAGACTGTCCTAGGACTTCTGTTAGACCGTGCTCTAAGTTCACACTTCCCATAAAATCTGGCAAGAAGACAGTAAAAATAGCCACCACCACACCTGTAATTGCCCCACCTGCTATTAAGCCGGTTGCAAATAAGCTTCCCTTACCTAAATCATCTTCTTCTTTCTTTTCATTTTTCTTTTCAGACCTATAATCAACATAACCTTTAATTGCTCCTCCTATAAAAATTGGAAGCGTAGTAGCCAGCGGTAAATATAATCCTATCGCAAATGCCAATGCCTTAATGCCACAAAGCTCGATCATCACAGCAATAAAAACACCTACCATTACAAATTGCCAATCAAGGTTGAAGGATAAAATACCTTTCGCTAAGGTTGCCATTAAGGTAGCTTGTGGTGCAGGATACGCATCGCTGCCTACTGCATGCTTAATCCCTTGTGCCAACATGGCTTGTGTGGGCGTATCCAATATTTTTACTACTAAGCCTATGGCTATAGAAGAAACGATGGCACCAATAAATAATGCCAACTGTTGATACCTGGGAGTTGCCCCAACGATATATCCCGTTTTCAAATCTTGCGAGGTAGCGCCCGCATTAGCTGCTGCTATACAAATCATACCGCCAACTACCAAGGCTAGCGGCTCATAAAGCTTCCCACTCCAGCCAACTGCAGTAAAGATTAAACAGGTACCCATCAATGTCGCAATCGTCATTCCTGAAATAGGGCTGTTACTAGATCCTACTAAACCAACAATTCTGCTCGCTACCGTGACAAAGAAAAACCCGAATATGATTATCAATACGCCTATCAACAATTTCTGCAAAATGCTATCGCCCGGAATATTAGGCATAATGGCCAAAGTAGCAATCAATACGATGCTACCTACAATGACCACCTTAAATGACAGATCGCGATCTGTACGCAATACACCCTTCTCGCCTTTCTCTTTTAGTGAACCTATGCTTTCGCTGAAAGAGCTAATAATTGTTGGAATTGTTTTTATCAATGTGATAAATCCTCCTGCCGCAACTGCCCCTGCCCCAATCTGACGGATGTATGCACGGTAAATAGCATCCGCGTAGCTTAAGAAAGAATGTGTAGTTGGATCCCAACTACCTGGTCCACCTGCCGTATTAACATCTGTTAAGTAGCCTAGTTTTACTAATTGTAATGCAATCGTATCTGCCGGAACTAAGGTCGCAAGTAGCGGAGTCATTGCCCACCAAGCGAGAACTGAACCCGCCACTAGCACCCCTGATATCTTGAAGCCAATAATGTACCCAACACCAAGATACTCGGGAGTAATTTCTCCACGGGTAGCTGCAGATGGCCAAAATTTATTCAATTGATTAGTAACATACGATGGGGTTTCTGCTATCACATGAAGGACTTTTTGTAGGATTGCGTAAGTGAATGCCACCCCCATTCCCATAAAGGCAGTTTTGGCAAAATCTCCACCTTTTTCTCCAGCCTGTAAAACGGAAGCACATGCAGTGCCTTCCGGGTAAGGCAATATACCGTGTTCTTTCACAATCAACGATCGTCTGAGAGGTATCATCATCAATGTACCTAACATCCCTCCAAAGGCCGCCAAAATTAAAATAGTGAGATAATTGAAATAGCTTTCTCCCACACTCACACCATCCGCACCAGGAGACAAAAACAAAAACCCTGGCAACGTAAAAACTACACCGGCTGCGATTGATTCTCCTGCCGAACCTGTGGTTTGAATAATGTTATTTTCTAAAATTGTTGTCTTTAAAAATTTGCGGCCAAGCGTTATGGCGATTACTGCAATCGGTATGGAGGCAGAAACGGTAAGGCCGGCTTTCAATGCAAGGTACACCGTAGAACAGCCAAATAGTATTCCAAAAAGGGCACCAAATACTACTGACTTTACTGTAAACTCAGCGATGTTTTGCTCCGGAGCTATGTAGGGTTTGAATATTTTAGGTTCTTCCATAATCAATTATTTTTTTGATACGACAAGATGATATCCAATCATTAAAACTGTTGAAACCAATCCAATCCCAGAAAGGGTATACCACATCATAGATGGATTACTATCAAGATAAGAACTCCTTAGCCAATCAGAAAGAATACCAGCAGTAAAAGAGCCGATGGCTACGGGCAAAAAAGCAAATCCCATGAAGGTTCCTACCTGACCTTTAGGCGCCAATGAATTAACGTACTCATAAAACCGAGGCGCCTGCGTTGCTTCGCCTAATGCAAAAAACATAATACCAATAATGGTTGCCAAAATAGTACCTCCAGCCCCAATTATTACCCATGATAAGCTTGCTATGCCGAAACCGATTATGATTGCCACTACGGGCTTCCATTTGCTGACAAAAGCCGTAACCGGTATCGTGATAAGAATGATAGTCCACGCATCTACTGTCTCTAGGAATTCGAAGGCTTCATAATGTAACACCTTCGTAGCATAAAAAGGCAACGTATAGAATACTTGCCAAAACATCATCCAGAACCCAGAAAAAATCAATAGAAAGCTAATAAATTTTATATTGGCAAAAACCAATACCATATCACTGAATACTTTTGTGAAAGTCTTCTTTTCGCTCGTTTCTCCTTCAGGTTCTTTAAAGAAAAACCACGCCCCAAAAAATAAAAAGAGTGAAGTGATTGACGACATGACCAAAACAAATTCAATTCCTAAATCTTGGCGCACATAAAATGCAAGTATCGGTCCTATGGCCCCACCAAAATTCACCAGCGTATAATAGATTGAAAAGCCTAATGCCTGCGATCCTGGCTTAGATGTTTTTGCAACGGTACCAACGATACATGGTTTGACTAACGATCCACCTATAGCTGTTAGCATTAGTACAGCAATAACATAATTTCTCTTGCCTACTACATCAACGATAGCTTGTCCGTATTCCATTCCCGCCAAGCCAATCAAAAGATAGCCAACACAAAAAATGGCAAAACACGCCATGAGTGTTCGTTTGAAACCATACTTATCAACAAATACACCGGCAACAATAGGCAGTGAATAAAGTACTGCATTAAAAAGTCCCGCCAAAAACCCTGCCTCCTTCTCCAACCCTACTTTAGTGGCGAGAAAAACGGTAAGAACAGCCTTTGCTCCATAATAGGCGAGTCGTTCGAATAGTTCTAAAGAATTGGCAATCCAGAAAGAAGTAGAAAAACCATTAAATACTCCTGTTACGCGTTCGCGAAGATTCATGTATAGGGATTAGGCCAGAACAAAAAACAAAGTAGGCTGATTAATTTGAAATAGCAATAGCCATCGTATTTAGTGATACGATACTTTTGAAGTATCCGTTAGATTAAAAGTGACGGATAACCCTTTTGCAGAGAGCAAAAAGATAAAAGGTAATAAGGGTATCAAAAATCTACCATCCCAATTTTCAGTAGTGAGTGCTACAATGGAAGCCTGTGAGACAACATAGCCGGCAATGAAATACTTTTCTTTGCGTTGCTTTTTAAAATAAATAAATCCTTTAGAAGCAAACCAATACAATGGATAGAGCACGAGCACTATTACACTATTATGAATAGGAGAAAAATAAGGTTTTACATTTCCGAAAAATAGACTCAATTTTAAAATAAACAATTTAGAAAAATAGACTGGGTTGTAGAATGCAAATTCTACTAATCGAATGATTGTCGGGTGTTTCTCATTTGGTATACCTATTACTGTGGGGGGCTCCAGCCCCAAAGAAATGTCTGGATAGATAACTTCCGCTTTAGAATAACTACTAATCAAGTTAACTCCATCTAGCATCATGCTCATGAGAAATAATATGACTCCAAATGCACTAAGGCACACGAGCCCAATTAGCTTCTTATTCATTTTACCGTGCATGAAGAGTAAGAAATAAAAGAATAACCCAATCAGGAATGCCATACCAGTTGGCCTAATAAAAAAGGTAAAAAGTAAAGTCAATAAAGTCAGCATAAAATGCCACGACTTTTTACTTCGCATCAAGCAAGTAAAAGAAATTATGCTACAGCTTGTGAAAAGTGATTCCGTATATAAAATAGTATTCCATTCATGTATCTTAATCCAGGCTACATACAATAAGACAGTCAGTAATGCTACATATTTATCTTCACCAATCTCTATTACCAGCAGATAAAGACACCATGCGGCCACACCTGATAGAAGTACCTGTATTATCACCACCGCAAATGGTCCACCTCCGAAAAAAAAAATGCAAGCCAAAAAGGAAGAATACGAAATATACCAAATGCTTTTTCCCTCCGGTATTATCCCATTTAGTAGATTATTGGCATCTGAAATGTATAGATCGCTGTCAATAGAAAGCTGAGCTCCCAGTCTTAGAAGTAATGCAGCCTGCACGAAAGCCCAAAGTAATAGGCATCCTGATAAGCCATTTTTTAAGTTGAACCAATCTCGTTTCATAGGGCTACAAAGTAGCTGCAATAATTTGAATGATCAACCCCTAGATCCATGACTAATAATTGTAACATATTAATTAATTTGCGCGCTAAGGAAATTACGAATGCAAGCCATCAGGGAAACAAATTTTAAATTTAAAGGACAAACCGGATTTTATAAGGGTAAGGTAAGGGATGTCTATTATTTTGGCCATAGAATGGCGATGGTTGCTACAGATCGCATTTCCGCCTTTGATGTGGTCTTACCAAAAGGCATCCCTGACAAAGGGCGAATCTTAAATCAAATTGCAGCTTCTAATCTGTTGGCGACTAAAGACATTGTTCCAAATTGGGTTTTGAAAACCCCAGATCCCAACGTCACGATTGGATTTAAATGCGATCCATTTGCAGTAGAAATGGTAATCCGAGGATATTTGGCAGGACACGCTTGGCGTGAGTACAAAGAAGGTAAACGAAAAATCTGTGGAGTTCTATTACCAGAAGGGCTGAAGGAAAATGACCCTCTACCCCATCCGATCATCACACCTACTACGAAAGCAACAGTAGGTCATGATGAAGATATTTCAAGAGATGAAATTTTACTAAAAGGTATTGTCAGCGAAAGTGATTACCTTCAATTGGAGGACTATACATATAAACTTTATCAACGAGGCACCGAACTGGCCGCACAAAGAAATCTTATTTTGGTTGATACAAAATACGAGTTTGGCAAGCATCAGAACACGATTTACTTGATTGATGAAGTACATACGCCTGACTCCTCCCGCTATTTTTACAAGGATGGTTATGAGATTCGACAACAATCTGGCGAAACCCAAAAACAGCTATCTAAAGAATTTGTAAGGCAATGGCTGATTGAAAATGGCTTTCAAGGAAAGGATGGCCAAAAAGTGCCTGAAATGACTGAAACGATAGTCCAATCCATTTCTGAAAGATACCAAGAACTCTATACACAAATGACTGGAGAAAAGCTCTCTCCAATTAATTATTCTACCCTCGAAGAACGAATTCAGCAAAGTATCGTTAATTCGATAAATTGATCTATTTTTAGGCTTTAAAATCCTGTATGAAATATACTATCGACAAGCAAGAAAAGTACACGCTGATCCGTCTTCATGAAGAAAAGCTGGATTCTACTGCAGCCCCACAATTAAAATCGGAAATGGTAACTCTTCATGCAGAAGGAGTACGAAATATTGTACTCGATCTAAGTGAAGTCAAGTATACCGATTCATCTGGGTTAAGTGCACTGTTAGTAGGGAATCGAATCTTGCAGGAAGATCAAGGCATTTTTATTTTGTGCTGCCTCTCTGAGCATACTACCAAACTCATAAAAATTTCACAATTAGATAGTGTACTGAACATATTACCTACCGTTGAAGAAGGTATTGATGCGGTGTTCATGCATGAGATTGAGAAGGATATGAAGGAAGAAGATTGATTTAATTTGAAGATTTGAAACTTCATTAATTTGAAGTTCATTAGAAACAAATTATTTCCAATAATCAAATTTTCGAATCTCTAAATAGTCCCATTTATTGAACGAATTTAGCTTAACGATCCTGGGTGCGAGCGGAGCAGTTCCTGTTTATGGTCGGTTTC
>JANPBK010000038.1:0-80146 GCA_031430395.1 Cyclobacteriaceae bacterium | reverse complement strand
AGAAATTATCTTGCTTCGGGTGGCTATGGGTTTATTGTAGGCGATGGAGCCCTCAACGATGGGGTAGAGTGGGCAACTGAAATATTTTACAAAGCAAAATTATTTTCAGACTCTTTCTATGTTACTGCTAACTATCAATTTGTTGCGAACCCCGGATATAATAAAGACCGCGGCCCGGTGCACGTTATCGGTCTGAGAGCACATATTGAATTTTAAATACTCCAATCTAGCAGGCGTCTAAAACCTCTGAGGATTGAATATCAACCTTTTTTTGAACCGGTTGAATCACAAATGCTATGCTTAACAGAAAGTAACTAAACGTTATCTCTCTTTGCAGGATAGGATACAGCTATCTACAGATTAACCAACAACTAATTTCACTTTCACTGCATTTGGGCCTTTATGTCCCATCTCTACTTCGAAAGTTACTTTATTGTTATCTTTTATAGGATCCAATAAACCATTCACATGAACAAAAATGCTTTCTTGTGTTTCCTGGTCTTTAATAAAGCCATACCCTTTAGAATCATTAAAGAAAGTAACGATTCCCTTTCTAACAGTATCCATCACCACATCCACTCGTTTTGGCACGCCAATCTGAATATCCTCAGCTCGAATAGTATCCTTCCTTCTAATAACTGATGGGGGTGTGGAACTTAAATTCCCATTTTCATCCACATAGGCGATCATATCGTCAAAACTGGTACTTTCTTTGGCATTGGCTTTCCGCTCCTCTTTCTTTTGCTCCTTGTCCTGTCTTTTCTTCAGGCGCTTCTTCTCCATTTCCTTTTTGTTCCAGGTGTCTTGCGATTTAGCCATAGTTAATAATAGTGGTTGATTTTGTGCAAGGTACGGTTTCGCGGAGAAATCTCCATCATCCGACAAAAATTGGGTCGTTATTTAATCAAAAAGTCATTAATGGTCTGTTACGCCACGACAATAGGCCAAATAATACACGATATAACTCCAACAAGAGAACAAATTTGAGTTGAACGAATCTATCAGTGAAATCACTACGTGGGCGAAATACAGCTTATATAATTAGCGGGTATAGGATCAAAGAGACATAAGCCCTTAGCTATTGTAATTATTGGAGGATTGATAACTGCGAGCGTTCTTACTCTGTTGGTGTTCCCAATTATCTACCGCATTTTCAATCGCAAAATTGAAAAGATGGATGATCTAGATGTGCCAACTATTATTTAATCAACCAACTAACAGCAAATCAAAAATTAGTGTTGCAGTAAATTCTTTGTAGATCGCATTTGAGCATCGTGCCTTTTGATATGAAACGCAAGAAATTCCAATCGTTGCTGAAAATCCATAGGGCCGGAAATTGGATGTGGGTGAGCTTGAATTCTCAATTCATCATACTGAATATCATTACCGAATGCATTTAGGATGCTTTGCAAGCTATCCAATGCATTTCGCCAAAAAATTAAAGAGCCACCCATGCGTGGAGCAGCCACCGCTGGGACTATTTCTTTTGGCTGCCAGGTCTGATCGATGATATCTTGGATAGGTAGATTCTTAAATTTAGACTCAAAGCTCTTTTCGTACTGTCCAGCTCGTATTGCATATAGTGTTTTCCACATACCCAAAATACCACCGTGTTCAGCCCAATACAAGTGCTCCGTAATTTCGATAATGTTCCAAGTATCGGGCGTCTTTTTAAATAATGCTTGAGTTTCGGTTACTGATAAGACTTGAGTCAAATAAGCTTGACGCGCCAATCTCACTTCTTCAATTAAACTCTTTACAATATTCATATAGATTTATTTTGAGGCACCACTAGCCTTCAAAGATACTAAACACAACAAATTTATTTATTTGCCTAAACCTCTTTTTCTACTTTCAAAATAGATTGTATTTGCACGTTAGCGACATCTTTTATATTTAGAGGTTTGGTGAGTGAGTGCTATCGCATCACATACCCTAACGAAAAGAAAAACGTTCTTCCATCGCTTGGCATAAGGCCAGGGCCAGGATAACCGCCCGACCTTCGCGTAAAGTATTGTAAGTCTCCCAAGTTATTGGCGCCTGCTTTTAATTTCAAACCTGTTTTGTGCTCGTAGCTAAATGTGAGATCGTCCACGGTGTATCCGGAGATTACTCCATTTTGTCCATTGGCCGAGGGGGCTTCTGTATTATTTGCATCTGTGTACACCTTATCGGTATAGCTCCGTTGGAGTGTGGCAGAAAAACTCTTATAGGAATAAGTTATACCTGCACGGAAAATATTTTCAGGAGCGTATTCCACTTTTTTGTCTTTGTAGTTACTTTCCGACAATTGATTGTTGACCACCGTTACTACTCTGAAGCTATTGTAGCGAGCATTGTTATAGGCATACGAAACAAACAAAGAGAGATTTCCCCATGCGGCAGGTATACCCAATGACTCACTTATATTGCTCTCAGCAAAAGCCTCAACTCCAGTAGTTGTGCTACTCCCCACATTGGTGCGGAGATTATAAAAAGATCCATCTTGTCGCTGTTGCCGAATGGTGCCAATTCTGTTTTGATAATCGAGTAAAAACAGACTTACATCAAATTTCAAGTAGTTCTTTACATTACCTCGATACCCCACATCTACATTCAATCCTTTTGCATCCGTTAGGTTAGTATCAATTACATCCGTAGTTGGCGCAGCTGTAAGATCGGCAAACTGCACCGCCCTATAGGATTGCGTGGCATTCGCATACAGGGCTGTAGAACGAGTGGCGGAATACTCGAATCCCAGACCGGCAAGTAAAAATCCTCTACTACGAGATTGATCTTGTATGGCAACGGGAACATTATTGTTCAATCCATTATAGCCGCTCGCTTGTGAGGTAATGTATTCGTAACTAATGCCCGGCACCAATAGCAGCTTATCTGTGAGCTGAAAAAGATTTTCGGCAAATACAGCGATGTTCCCACTTTGATAGTTGATGTCACTCACCCAAAGTGAACCTTCTTTACGATCAATAGTATAGTCTGTCCCGGTTGTTCCCACTCCACCCCGATACCGAAATGTATTCCCCCGGTAGGTTCGGATGCCAGCACTTAAGTTGCTTTGTTGTTTGCCTAATCTATATTGAAGAAGGTACCTCGCTTCTAACCCAAAATTCCTGTACCTATCAATATCAACAGTGCGTGGGTTATACGTGCCTATCGTTGTGTTGATCGTATCTTTCACTAAGATGCCCCCACTTGGAAAAAAGCCTACGCTGTTTCGATCAGCTATAACACCAAACATTTTTACGTTCAACTGTTGGTTGCGGCTTATTTTAAATTCCGCTGTTAAACCCGGGGTGAGCCAATCTAAGTCAAACCAATTTCTGGCTCTTAGACTTTGCTGTGCGTTTTGTTGGAATTGATTATCGGTGAGACCTCCTGGTTGCTGACTGCGACTAGCCCATTTTGTAATTTCGGAGGTGAGTGAAAGTCGGCTAGAAAGTTTGTAGGTAACTGTTCCTGATATAGTCTGACTTTTAAATTGGTTGTTGTCGCGCCAACCATTGCCAGATCGGTGATCATAAAAGGCGTAGTAGTTTACTTTTTTTGTGTTGCCGCCTATCGCATTGTAAGAATTGAATAGACCGTTGCTCCCCATCGTCTGGTTCGTCTCAAATTGAAAGGGCTTTGTAAACTCACTTCCGTTCTTCAATATATAATTGACCATCCCACCCAATTGAGGCCCATATTGCAAAGAGCCATGCCCTCTTACAATTTCTATTCGCTGAACCGACTGAAGCTGCGGATTGTAGTACGCTTCAGGATATCCAAACGGATCTGCAGCAATGTCAAAACCGTTTTGACGTATGTTAAATTCCCAAGATCGGTTGGGACTTAAGCCTCTTGCTGCGATTCCTATTTGTATGCCACTGCTTTCGCTTTCACAAACAAAAATTCCCGGAACCTTCCCTAACACCTGTCGCATTGTATTGGATACAATATTTCCTTGCACATTATCCATCACCACCAGCGAGCTTTTTTTACCAGCATAAATGGAGGTGCCAACGATCTGCGGAAGCTGATGAATATCTGATTTACTGCCACGACCTACTAAAGTCAATTCAGGAAGTATCTGTATTGCTAAAGTATCATCTTTGGCCACATCTTTTTGAGCAAAGCTGTGAGAAGTTATCAATGCAAAGGCCACTGCAAACAGGTATTCTTTCGATAATTTCATATTTTATTTAGAATGATTATAATCAATGCAAAGTATTTCATTATTTATAATAATTCCAAATAGCATTACAAAAATATTGTAACTGTCAAGTAATGAAATGCTTAGTTTTTTTGTGCGAGTATTTACTGGCGCCTCATCTTCCAAGGGGCGCGTAAATCATTTTCGCTAAAGTCAAAAACCAGGTTGTAACTCAGCAACTGACGTTGGTGAGATTTAAAACTCTTTATCTACTTTCAAAATAGTTTGCAGCAGCATATTGGCGCCATTGTGGGGATAAAGCAACGAGTAGCAAATTGAGTAGTTTTTTCATAGGAGATTTTTTTGACTTATCTCGATTTGACAGGCTGTTGCTGCGTTGAACAATGTAGACCACCACCTGACCAATTCTGGGGCATCATATCAAAGAAGACCACTTTACAATCAGGGAAGTATTCTTTAAATATCTTTTCAACTCTTTCTTCTTTTTCCTTAGAAGAACCCATGGCCGTGTAAGTGGGAAGCATTACTAGACCATTGGTAACGAGGTAATTCATATAGCTTGCTGCAGGTACCCGTAAAACGCTATCACCAAGCTTGGGTGCCTCAGATGGAATAAAGCCATCCAACTCGATATCAAGTGTTACTTCTGTGTCTTTAATCTTTTTACGGACGGCAACTTTCTTATACATAAAATCCGGCAACGGAACTTTGACAATCATGAATGGCTTTCCGTTTTGATCAGTAGCACTTTCCAGGATTTTTAAATTTTCACTCATCCGCTCGTAGTTCATTTGGTTAATTGGGTTTAGGTCTTTTTCGGATTCATCTACCCACGCCAATAAAATTGTGGTTGCGTTAGCAAATCGAACAAACTCATCGGTGTGCCCGCCCGTTCCACCACCGTAATAGTTTCCGCTGATCTTTCTAAAGAAATGTAGCGGGTCATCTGCCAATCCTTTTTTCATCCAAATTATTTTTGACACTCCCAACACGCGTTTGAACTCACTTTCAATGTATTCCTTTGTCAAGTCAGGGTTTCGCTCAAATACCGTTGCCTCACAAAGGATCAACGTCCCCTTGCCGTTTACTTCAATAGCACCGCCTTCATGCACCACATCGGTCTTTAGAACTTTTGCACCTTCAGCTAACGCCATCAAGCTATCGACTGAGCCTGTTTTTTTTGTGTAGACTTTATACTTATCCAGATATTTTTGGACACTATCCATGTTTCCATTGTACTTCTCTTTTAGAAATCCAGGCCTTCCATAACTATTCCAGGCAAAATCAGCTACCCCCAGCTCTCCCTTTCCATTGATTAAAAAAGCTGCGCCATGATCACGAATCCAGTAGCGATCGCCCGACATTACATAGAATCTGATATTGGTTGTATCTACTTTTTGAGAAATCAAATAGCGTTTGGCCACTTGCATCAAGCTATCAGAGTTGAAAGCCATCTTCACTGTTACATATGGCGTCAACGTATTGATTGCTTTTACGATTGGCGGATAGTATCCTCTGATCGTATCCTTCTCCCATCCCAACCATATCGCATCATGCTTTTTCCATTCTGCAGGCATATGAAATTGATCATTAGGCTTGCCGCAAGAAGAAAAGATCATTAACGAACTGACCATCGTTGCCAATTGAAAAATTTGTTGTTTTGTCATTTTAATGGGATAAAATTTTGCATTAAGCGTCAGAAACTCGACAAGATGTTGGACATTTAGAATTAACTGTCTAACTCTTAAAAATTTTACCTAGTACTCGCTTTGCATTACCACCCATCACTTTCTCTACTTCGATTGAAGAGAGTCCTTTAGTTTTTAGGACGTCAGCAAATGGTGGGTATTGGTCATAGCTTGAAAGCACCGGTTTATAATTGCCGTCCATATCAGTTCCGATACCCACATGATCGACTCCGACTACCTCCACCAATCGCAAGGTGTTGTCAACGTACTCGTCAAAGCTTTTATTAAAACCGGAAGGCCAGGCACCGATAATGCCACCTGTATGCGCAATTAGTTTTGCATGTTCCTTCGAGATCGCTCTTTTTGCAATCGGTCGATCGGCTTCCATTTCTAAAATACTGTGCGATAACATGATGGGAGAATCGGTGATGGAAACAACATCCTTTACCGTTTGATAATTGGCATGAGCCACATCAATCAACATTCCCAGTTTATTCATTCTTCGCACCACATCTTTACCAAAAGCAGACAAGCCATTGTTGATGGGTTCTGATGTCTGCAGGTCGCCCACTTTATTGGGAACGTAGTGCACCAATTGAATCGATCTGACCCCGTCACGATACGCTTCATCTACCTTTTCAATAGCTTCTTCCAAAAAATCGCCACCTTCCACTGCGAGATAGGCAGTGAGGGCTAGGCTATTATTGAGATCGACTTTCTGTTTTCCAATTTTTACTGTGACAGTAGTAAGAGAATTCTTCATGTCTTTCATCTGTCGCTGATACTCTTTCCATGCTTCGCCCGGTGCAAATTTTCCGGCTATGGAAACACCCGTAGCTCCCAATTTTATCAAAGGCGAATCCGCCACCAACGAAAAGAACGCCCCACTCAAATGCGCACGTTTCATGTCGTCAACTGTTTTGGTTGAGCCCAACTCTCCAAAGCCACCATCCGTACTGGCAAATAGTCGCCCGGGATGGCAATGAAGATCAAAAGTGAAATAAGGAGTTGTGCTTTGTGCGGAGGTTGGCACTAGGCTATTTAACAAGGAATAGCCAGCTGCCAATGTTAATGAATTTCGTAAAAAACTTTTTCTGGTTTGCATGTGTTTGATCGATGACTTTCCGTTTCAATTACTTTAAAACTGCTTCTCCCAATGATCTACCCCCTCTGGGCGGGCCTATGTTGCGCCATTTGAGTTTGTCGAAGTATTTGGGATCAATGGTAGCAGAACTTGAACTAGCCTGAGTCTGAGCTTGAAGTAAAGGTTGCGTAAGGAGAAAAAGGAGGAGAAAAAAACCTGAGTTTTTCATTTCATTCTGAGTTTAGGTAATAACTGAAACAAAGTAATCAAAAGGCGTGAATGAAAAAACGAGTATTTTTGCGGCTGTGGCCACTAAAAAAATTATTAAACGCATGCTATTGATCATTGGCCTGGTGTCATTATTAGTTGTTGTCTCTACCTGTCTATTTTACCTCTTTCCAGAAAAATTCATTTTTCAACCCAAGATGCTGGCTGCTGATCACGTCTTTCAATTTGATCACCCATTTGAAGAACATTTTATAAAAACACTTGTTGGTGAAACGTTAAACGCGCTTCTCTTTAAATCCCCCACTCCGCCTAAAGGGTTCATTCTCTATTTTCATGGCAATGCAGGCAACTTGCAACGTTGGGGTAACTACGCCATCGACTTCACTAAACTAGGTTATGATATTTTAATGGTAGAATATAGAGGATATGGCAAGAGTACAGGCAAGCCCAGCGAAGTTGACTTTTACTCCGATGCGCAGCTAGTATTGGATTGGGCAAAAGCGAACATACCTTTTTCCCGTTTGATCATCTATGGACGATCTCTCGGCTCTGGTGTAGCCACCCAACTGGCAGTCAAGAATACTCCGGATCTCCTTATTCTTGAAACACCCTTTAATGAATTGAGAGGAGCGATAAACACTCCTTTGCAGCCATTACTTTTTCTTTTCCCTGCGCGATATCATTTTCCAAATGATAAAAACATTCCTCTACTGAAATGCAAAAAAGTAATCTTTCACGGAACCCTTGACTGGGTGGTCCCTTTATCTTCTGCACTCAAGCTAAAACCACTACTAAGCCGTGATGATCTTTTCTTTGTGATTGAAGGCGGTGGACATAGGAATCTAAATAAGTTCAAAAAATTTCAAACCGCACTCGCTGAAGTGCTGAATTGAATTCAGCACTAACAAACTAGGGACTTGCCAGAATGAGCCAGTCGAAATTGGCACGGTTAACAGATCCAATTGCAAGTCGACATCCGGAAATATTTTCCTATCTTGGCTTAAATGGTCTGGCTATTTTCTATTGCGGGTATTTACGTTGGCTTCTGCCTCTTCTTCTACTTTTTCCAGCACCTCTTTTTCTTTCGACCAGAAAAACTAACAAGGGCTTTTGAATATAAATATGCTTTTCCCTTTGAAGAATTAGATTTTGAAATGGAAGACGGAGGGCGAATCAATGCCATCTATTTTAAAGTACCCAACTCAAGAGGAGTTGTCTATTATCTGAAAGGGAATTCCAAAAGCATCAAAGGGTGGGGAAAATTCGCCAAAGACTTTTTGAGCAATGGCTATGATTTTTTTATGATGGATTATCGAGGCTTCGGAAAAAGTCAGGGAAAGCGAAGTCAAGAGAAAGTTTTTAATGATGCGCAATTCATTTACAAATGGCTCACAAAAACATACTCTGAAGATAAAATCGTTTTATATGGCCGATCGTGGGGCAGCGGCATTGCGGCCCGAATTTCTTCCTGGAATAAACCTCGTATTCTCATTTTGGATTCTCCTTACTTTAGTTTCTACTACAATATCAATCGATATATTTTTTTTACTCCGCTTCGTTGGATGCTAAAATATGACATTCGCACAGACCAATACTTAAAGACTACGGAATGCCCTATACATATAATTCATGGAACAAAGGATCGACTCGTTTCTTTCGAACAGAGCGAAAAATTGAAAGCTTTGTATCCAAACAAAATTGAGTTGCATGCTATTGAGGGGGCTCGGCATAATAACTTGCCCGACTTCTCCGAGTTTTTTGAGATTCTCTATTCTGTTTTGTATGTAAAACCCAAGACATAAAAACAGAATACCAATGGCCATCGTAACCAAAAAAGTTGATTTCACCCGGGTGTTTGAATTGATTCATTATCAAAAAGAAAAATACCCTAATCAAAAGTCTTTAAATTATTTTTCACAAGGCCAATGGAAAAGTCTATCAACCGAGGAAATTCAAAATAGAGTCAATGCATTATCGTGTTGGTTTATAGCAAATCATTTCAAGGCTGGCGAAAAAATTATTTTTGTTCCTGTCATTGGTAGTCCCGACTGGATGATATTAGATTTTGCCTGCCAACAAGTAGGATTAATAACCGTTCCTGTCCACCCCACATTAAATGAAGATGAGTTTAACACGATTGTAACGGAAACGGAAGCTCGACTTTGCATCACATTGGATGAGGGGCTGTACTTTAAATTCTTCGGCTTCAAAGAAAAAATAAATGCAGGCCTGCAACTATTTCATCTGCAATCGGAAAAAGTAAATTTCTTTAAGCCCATTCAAGAGTTTAAGACCAGTCACGACTTGATGACTCAAGTTACCTCCTTTAGAAACACGATCGAAGAAGATGATGTGGTTACAATTCTATATACATCCGGAAGCACTGGACAATCGAAGGGTGTAATGCTTTCTCATCGGAACATTGTGCATAACATCAAGGCAGTGTTGACAATTCTACCACTTGATCCGGGAGATCGGGTGCTAAGCTTTCTGCCTTTCAGTCACATCTTTGAAAGAGCTTCCTGCTATGTATACATTGCTTTTGGCACTTCACTCTATTTCAGTCAAAGTAAAGATAGTTTTGTAAACGACTTTCGAACTGTTCGACCGATTTTTTGTAGTAGTGTGCCTCGCGTGCTCGAAAAGATGTACGATTTCATGGAAGAACAAACACTGGGAAAAAATATTCTTAAGAAGAAACTGATTTCCTGGGCCATGAACGTGGGCAAACATTATGGCCCAGAAAAGAAACTAAAACTTCTCTATCAGTTGGAGCTCTTGATAGCACGACTTCTCGTATTGCGGCAGTGGAGACAACGTTTGGGCGGAAAAATAAAATACATGGCGGTCGGTGCTGCCTCCCTACGACCAGAAATAGGAAGACTCTTTTCTGCTGCTGGCATATACATCGTTGAGGGTTATGGGATGACGGAGGCTGCACCCCTTATTTCTATGAACCGATTCGAGCCCGGACTCAATCGATTCGGTACTGTCGGCATATCACTACCTGGCATTGAAGTAAGAATTGACAACCCAAATGAAAATCATGAAGGTGAAATTTTAGTGAAAGGGCCCAATGTTATGAAGGGCTACTTTAAAAAACCCGAATTAACCGCAGAAGCAATTTCAGCCGATGGTTGGCTGCATACCGGTGATATAGGCAAGTTTGTCCATCAACGTTTTTTAAAAATAACTGATCGAAAAAAAGATATTTTTAAAACCTCTTCAGGCAAATACGTTGCACCCCAACAACTTGAAAACCATCTAAAGCAATCACTCTTTATTGAACGCAGTATAGTCATTGGATTTCAACGTCCTTATGTCACTGCGTTAATTGTACCACAATTCGACATTGTGAGATCCTGGTGTGAACAAAATGACATTCACTGGACGGCACCACAGTTTATGGTTCATAATATTAAAGTGCGTGCAAAATTCCAATTGGAGATCGACAAACTCAACGAAGAACTACCACACTATGAAACAATTCGAAACTTTGTTTTGTGCCACACGGACTGGAGTATTGAAAAAGGAGAAGTAACACCCACATGGAAACCGATCAGAAACCAATTAGAGAAAAATTATCAACTCGATATTGATAAGATGTATCAATAATTTTAACAGTAACTCACTTTAACTATGAAAAAAATATTTACAGACTCTGCCCCTAAAGCCATTGGTCCTTATTCACATGCTATGCAGTCAGGCAATTTGGTCTTTTGCTCAGGTCAAACTCCTCTAAATCCAATTACCATGTTGATAGAAGGAGCAACGGTAACCGAACAAACTACATTGGTTTTAACTAATCTTGAAGCAGTGTTGATTGCGGCCGGTTGTACACGTTCGAATGTGTTGAAAACATCGGTGTTTCTAAAAAACTTCGCAGACTTTGAAAAAATGAACAAAGCCTATGAGGTTTTTTTTGGAGATCATAAGCCGGCAAGAACCACCGTGGAAGTCAGCCGACTTCCACGTGAAGCCTTGGTTGAAATAGAATGTGTAGCCGAGGTGCCTAAGATCTAAGCGGCAACTTCCTCCTTAATAACAACCTTTTCCATAACATCTCCTTGACGGATGGCATCAACAATTTCCACTCCTTCGACTACTTTGCCAAAGACAGTATGATTACGATCCAAGTGTTTCGTGTTATCACGAGAGTGACAAATAAAAAATTGAGAACCTCCTGTGTTCCTTCCGGCATGTGCCATCGAAAGAACACCTCGGTCGTGATATTGATTACCACCTGTTAACTCACAATCAATTTTATAACCAGGCCCGCCATTTCCTATACCATTTGGGCAACCTCCTTGAATCATAAAATTAGGGATGACCCTATGAAAGGTAAGCCCATCATAAAAACCTTTTTCAGCTAGAGTAATAAAATTTTTGACTGTGTTAGGAGCATCTTTTTCAAAGAAATTAATCTTCATGACTCCCTTTTTGGTGTGGATTTCTGCTATCTTCATTGGTGTATTTAAATTTCTCGCAAGGTACTAGCAGATTCTCCAATTGACAACAACTAAATGAAAACATGCCCGAGTCATAAGAAGATTTATCCTTCTAAGGAGATTGCAGAGGAAGCACTCATAGAGGCTCACACCCGCTTTGAATACGCGAAAAATACAGGGCCTATAGCTGTTTATCAATGTGATGATTGCAAAGAATTTCACTTTACTTCACGAAGCCCAATGAATGAAAAACTCGCTGCTTATCTGAAAAGTGGCAAGATCAAACTTCAAAAAGAAGCTAATAAATGGGCTGATAAATGGAGAAAGTACTAATTCTGTGAAACGTCCTAATTGCCGCTCATAAAATGAAAATTGGTCTACTATCAGATACACACAGTTTTCTGGATCCAAAAATCTTCACCTATTTAAAAGACTGTGATGAAATTTGGCATGCCGGAGACATCGGTGATGCCCAAGTAATTAATTCTTTAGAAGCCTACAAACCTACTAGGGCCGTCTTTGGCAACATCGATAATAAAGATCTACAACTTAAACTCAAGGAGGATTTATGGTTTTCTTGCGAAGGTCTTACTATATGGATGACTCATATAGGCGGAGCGCCTCCCAACTACAATGGACGCATTCATAAAATATTAAAAGAAAAAACACCAGACATTTTCATTTGCGGTCACTCACATATTCTAAGAATAAAAAAAGATCCAAACTATAATAATATGCTTTATATCAACCCGGGAGCGGCTGGCAATCATGGTTTCCACTCCATTAAAACAATCGTCCGATTTGAAATAATAAAAGCTACCATCAGGAATATGGAAGCAATCGAACTCGGAAAAAGAGGGGCTCTTTAAATAAGCTAATCTCGATACATGACAGCCTTCACAGCTTTTACTGTTCTTGCAACGCTTGGTAAAATGGCGTCAATTAAAGTTGGAGCGTATGGCAACGGTACATCCAGACTATTTATTCTATGGATGGGTGCGTCTAGGTAATCAAATGCGTGCTTTTGCACATGGTAGGCAATCTCTGATGAAATGGCAGCCAATGGCCACGCTTCTTCTACAACTACAAGACGATTCGTTTTCTTAACAGACTCAACAACTGTCGCATAATCAATTGGCCTAACCGAACGTAAGTCAACTACCTCAACTGAAATGCCTTCTTTCTCTAATTCGGCTGCTGCAGCCAATACCACCTTCATGATTTTTCCAAATGAAACAATGGTGACATCGGTACCGCTTCGCTTAACATCCGCCAGCCCTATAGGAATAAGGTATTCTTCTATTGGTACTTCTCCTTTGTCTCCATACATCATTTCTGATTCCATGAAGATGACAGGATCATTATCACGGATAGAAGTTTTTAAAAGTCCTTTTGCATCATAAGGTGTAAAGGGAACTACCACTTTTAATCCGGGTGTATTTGCAAACCAATTCTCAAAATTTTGAGAATGTTGTGAGCTGAGCATCCCTGCGTTGCCAGTTGCGCCACGGAAGACGATAGGTATATTAAACTGCCCTCCTGACATGGAAAGCATTTTTGCCGCGGAATTAATCACTTGATCAATAGCTACCAATGAAAAATTAAAAGTCATGAATTCAATGATAGGACGGATTCCGTTCATTGCTGCGCCAACGCCTATACCGGAAAAACCTAATTCAGCAATTGGAGTATCAATGACGCGTTTAGCTCCAAATTCGTCCAGCATACCTTGGCTGACTTTATAGGCTCCATTATATTCTGCCACTTCTTCACCCATTAACAATACACTTGGGTCTCTCCTCATCTCCTCGCTCATGGCTTCCCGAAGTGCCTCTCTATACTGGATTTCCCTCATAATCATTCAAATTAGTTAATAGGTGGGTTTGCAAGTCTGTAAAAATAAGGGCAGGACACTCAGAATGAAAATATTTGAGCTATATTTTTAATGGTATTTTAACTGCCGTAGTCATGAAGTCTCCAAGACTCTATAAAAAAAGACCCTGCCAAATTAATGGCAGGGTCTTTCTTGTGATGTATTAGATCAATTACTTCAATGCATTTCTAAAAGCATCTGTTGTATTGAATTTGGCAAATTCAAGATCAGTCAAGGCTTTCTCTTTCAAGCTTGGATCAATTTTAACAGCACTTACCAAGTTGCTTACTACTGCATCTCCGCTTCCGGAACGCGCTGCAGCTACTGCCGCACCATAATATCCAATTGCGTAGTTTCCATTTTTGCGAGTTGATTCAGCAAATGATGATGAAGCATTGCTATAGTCTTTGTTCAAAACTTGAGCTAAGCCTTTGTTGAAAAGATTCACTTCTGTATCCATTGAAGAAGATGTTGAACTTACAGCTGCACCATAGTTTGCCATATAAATTTCACAAGCTCCTTTAACACCATTCACTCCTCTAGTCACATCGTTACTTGCACCAGCAAGAGCAGCACGTACATGGCTATATGCCTTGTAAGGATTGCCTTTCATCAACGAAACAGAAGCAAGATTTGCATGAACTTCAGAAGCAGGATTTAACTTAGCTGCAATTTCTAATTGAGCAGAAGCCTTTTCTATCATATCAGTTTTCGCAGGATTCTCAATAGCTGCTTGCAAATAGGCAGCTCCTAAATTATTATGAGCGGTCCAATTAGTCCCTTTCTTAGTGGCAGCTTCATAGATAGCTGTTTTCTCCTCTAAAGAAGGAGTCAATGTTGCTGAATACATTAGTTCTTCGAAATTCAATGCATCCGCGCCTGCCTGACCAGTTGTCATCTGCTTAGCTAAGACAGATATTTCCGCATCCGTCTTCTTCGCTTTAATCGTTAAAATCTCAGTCTTAGCAGCACGTAAACCAGGATACACATCTTTGAAAACTTTATTATAAGTAGAAAGCTTCTTTAGTTGCTTCTCTTGCTCTTCAAAAGCAGCACCGTTGTTAATTACATTCAAATAGGCTGACTTTTCATCCGCTGTGATTTTATCGTAAGACGCTAAAGCAGTCTTAAATTCTGACCAATCGTCCACGATTGGCTTAAGAATGAATTTAACCTCAGCAGCAACACCCTGATAATCATATTTCTTCATTTGCGCACGATAGAATTTCTCAATTGCTGAAGCCCGCTCTTCTGAAAGTTTGCTATTAATTCTCTCTAATCCTTCTGGTGAGTGAGTACCTGTGATAGTTACCGTGCGTGTCACGTTTTTAGAGGCAATAAATGCATCTAATTGCTTTCCTTTTTCAGCTTTTGTCTCGGAAGCACGAAGCACAGATTTTCCGCGCTCAAAAATAAAATCCGGTATGATGACAGGTGTCAATTCCTCCTGATTATTATATCCATGTCCAGTAAAAGCAGCATAATAGGAGTTTTGAACTAACTTAGAGGTAGTAATAATACCAGTTGCATATGACAACCGAGGGGTTGTCTTTGACTTTGTGCCTTGAGAAGCCACACCTTGAATGTCTACCGTTCCAGTCTTGTAGGCATCTTTATAAGGGAACATAAATGCTTTAGAAACTTTTGATTCTTCTTTAGCGCTATTCGGATAATCTTCTGCTTTTAAAGGAAGACCAGGTAAGGCCAGTTCATTGTCTCCATACTTATAGAAAGTATTAAGGGTGTAAACAGTACCTTTCTTCAAAAGCTTCACAGGCAGATTGCCAGACAAATCAAAATTGACAGTGTCTTTGTGAACTTCCAACGGATTTGGCTTGATTTCGAGCTTTTGCTCTTTGGCCAATTTAATCATTTGCGGAAGCGTGCAACTTGTTAGAGTTAAGGTTCCGATGATGAGCATTGAATAAACTAATTTTCTCATGGATTTGGTGTTATTAGGTCTTTAATGGTAGGCAAATTTAGTTGGATGCCATTTTTTTTGCAATAATACTTAAAATAATTAGAAATAAGGTCGTTTAAAAGCATGGGAGTAAGGGTTATATTTGCCTATTGAATCAATAGTCGTTAAAAAGCTGATTAACTATGTTAAACAGCATGTTTTTGATAAGAAAGTCATGAAATTAGTAGATCATATCAAGCACTATTTTGAGAATCACGCCTTTGGGGTATGTGCAGCCTTAGGCGATAAGCTCGGTGTAGCCACCTCTTCAATAAGGCTTTTCTTTATTTATGCTTCCTTTCTGACGCTTGGCTCTCCCATAATTATCTACATGTCCCTCGCTTTTATACTCAATATGCGTGGACATTTACGTAGAAGGAGCACTATCTGGGATCTTTAAACTTCAATTGATTAAACTTCTTGATACCAAGCAAGAAATAATCAATTACTAGCCAGCGAGAATAGATTTGTTCTGTCTTAAAATTGTTGAATTGTGAATTGAGTCTTCTTCTTTTCGAAAGTTCACTTTTAATACTTGCAAAGAACTTTATATGTGCCTTCAATACAGCTATGGAGTCTTTGGGAGAAGGTTGAAATAGAAACTTAGCTGCTGCTATCCAATCGAGTAAAAGCCTTAATGGCAGCTTCCATACTAGTTCAGAGCTAGGATAATGTTTGAAAATAAGACTTAATCCGTTTCGGAAATTTAGGTATGTCTTTCGTGGACTGGCCGATGACAAGGTGCCTCCCCCTACATGATAAACCGTACTCTTTCCCTCATAGAAAATTTGATAGCCAGCGCGTTTTAGCCTCCAACAAAAATCAATTTCCTCCATGTGGGCAAAATAATCTTCATCTAAACCCCCGAACTGATGGAAGAGGGAAGCTCTTACGAAATGGCAAGCCCCGGTTGCCCAAAAGATCGGTATTGAATCATTATACTGACCTTGATCCTCTTCGATCGAATTGAAAATTCTTCCTCTGCAAAAAGGGTATCCCAATGCATCAATAAAGCCACCACCAGCTCCAGCATATTCAAAATCACTTTTTCGTTTAAAAGAAAGTATTTTAGGTTGTATCGCAGCAATATTTAAGTTGCTTCGAAAGCGTTCGATGACTGGATCTAACCAACCTTTAGTAACTTCTACATCCGAATTAAGCAAGACATAATAAGTGGCGTCAATTTGCTTTAAGGCATAATTATATCCTCCACAAAACCCAAGATTATTTGATATTGATATAAGTCCAACGAGGGGAAAAGAATCTCTAATCAGATCGGCAGATCCATCAGCGGATCCATTGTCGGCCACAATAATTTGTGCTCCAGCGCTGAATTGTATGATAGAAGGTAAAAACTGTTGAAGAAACTGTTTGCCGTTGTAATTTAATATGACAATAGCTACTTCACTCATCCCATAAGGCTGCTTAAATCAAGACCTGGAATATTTGGGAGCAACCCTTCCGTACTCTTCTTCAATTCTTCCTTTGCCAATATTTCCGCTTTATCGGAAGCGATATTTACTGCTGCTACAACTAAATCCTGCATCAGGATTTTATCATTTGCATTAATAATCGTAACGTCAATATCAAGTGAAATTAATTGCTTTTTCCCATTGACAACTGCCTTCACCATACCACCCCCAGATTCCCCCTCCGCACTTAATCGTACTAAATTATCTTGGGCTTCTTTAAGGCGTGTCTGCACCTCTTTCATTTTGCCCATCATTTTCATCATATCGAACATAACCATGAATTAAGATTGCCAAAGTTACAGTTTAAGTGCTAGGTTAAAAGCTTAAAGATCGAACAGAAATAATTGGATTATATATACTGAAACTATTTTCTCAGTAAAACCACCGTACCACTTCGCTTAATGGAACGACCGGCCTTATCGATGATATTGGCTGTCCAGACATACGAGGCAATGGGCATAGGTTGTCCGCTTTGCGTTCCATCCCAAGGCTCCATTTTTTCAGAATAAAAAATAAGAGCACCCCATCGATCAAAAATAGATAAATCAAGTTTGGCAATAAATTGACCGTTTACTGCAAATGCTTCATTCTCGACCGGACCTTTCTTATCCGGAGAAAAAGCCGTTGGATAAAATAGATTAATATCTTTCGTTAACGTGATGAGATTTGATTTTGATAAAGTTAGGCCAATCTCATTTGGCTTGGCAATAATTCGGTAAGAAACAATTTGATTTAAAAGATCTGCCGGATCTTCTTTAAATAGATTTGTGGAGATATCGGTAGTGGACAAAAGCAATCCCTTTTGGTCGTACTTTTCAATAGCATAATTCTTAACTCCTAAATTCCATCCTAAATAATCGCTCCACGAAAGCGATACTTCATTCTTGCTATTTATTGATCCTTGTAATTGTATGGGGCATATGGGCGCACTATCAACACTTTTGTTATCGCATGGATCCAGATAATTAATTTTATAGCAATAGTTTGCGTTTGATGCATAGCTTCCGTCCAAAAATAGCTTGCTCGTAGACTTATTAAATAGACTAAAGCTACCCAAATTGGATGATCGGAGAATAGAATACTCTACCGCTGTAAAGAGAGGATCTTGTGTCCATGTAATTGTAACCCCGGTATTATCTACTGTTGAACTTGCATTTAATACTGTCGATGGAATTACGGATGAAATGGCTTTCCCACATTTCTCTAACGAAGTACTCTTTCCTCCCCAGGAATAATTCGTAACGAGCTGATAGCAATAATCTGTTTTGCAAATCACATCCGGATCGGAATAGGTGAGAGAAGCTCCTGCCACCGGGCCAAAATAAAATGCCTTATTCCGAAATATGTCTGTACCGGATACGAGTAAGGTGGCTGATTGCCAATCTAATTTATTGAGTTTACTAAGAAGTGTCAAATCAAAATTATGGCTACAAATGGATGGTGAATAATTATTTTGACCGGTACAAGGATCAAAGGAGCTTAGCCGGAAGCAATAAAAGTTGTCGTCCAGGCGCAAGTTGGGAATGGTCACAGAATTGACGCCATAAAGTGTTTGAAATTGCTGGAAAGTTGTTGAGTTAACAGCAATCTCAAGCTTATATTGGATGCTTGTTTGTTGCACAAAGTCCAACTTGAGAGTTGATGCATTCAAGGCTGTAAGCGTTGTGATGGTAGGTAAGGGTAAGTTTGTTATTGACTGAAAAGATTTAATCAAAGAATTGCAATTACTTGCCGCGTTAAGCTTCATGCCTTTTACACTGATGTTAAAATTAGCATTCGATGCATAGGCGTGTTGTGCCACTTGATTATTGCTAAATGGGATTTGAACGACCGGAGAACCGTCTCCAAAATTAATAGCATATTGATCGTAATTTTTATCGGTAACTTTAATAGATACCTGCGAACTGGAACACGTATAAACTTCAAAAGCTGGTTGAATATTTGGGTCAACTGTAATTGAAATATCATCTGAACCGATACTTTGATATAATACAGAGAGCGTAAAAATACCGGGTGTGGGATATGTAAATGTGGTGGTGTTCTGTTGTTGCGTCCCATTTCCTTGAAAGTCCATTAAGCAAGGCTTGCCGGCTGTACATTCGCCTACGGTAATTAAGTTTGTAGTAACTATAGTGATTGTAAATGGCGCACAGCCTCTCACCTGATTCACTTGAAATCGGCCCAATCTGCTAGTGAACTGAGCTTGCACGTTGGCCGCAGCAAAAATAACTAATAGGAAAACAACTATTCTCTTCACTCTTTCAAGTTAACTTCTTTCAAAAATAATTCAGCATTGACCATATCATCGTGCAACAGTCGGTCTGTTTCTATAAACGGAACTACTTTCCTGAAAGTATCTACAAACTGTTGTAACGATTCAGAAGTTCTCAAGGGCCTTCTGAAATGCAGTGCCTGCGCAGCCGTTATTAATTCAATAGCTAAAATTGAATACAAATTAGTTACAATTCGATAGGCCTTAGTCGCAGCATTTGCCCCCATACTTACATGGTCCTCTTGTCCATTAGAGGATACGATGGAGTCAATTGAGGCAGGTGTACAGAGTTGTTTATTCTGGCTCACTAACGAAGCGGCTGTATATTGTGGTATCATCAGGCCAGAGTTAATACCGGGATTGGCAACTAAGTAATTAGGCAGGTCTCGAGATCCTGAAATCAATTGATACGTCCTTCGTTCAGAAATACTTCCAAGTTCTGATAAAGCAATGGCCAGAAAATCAAGTGAAAGTGCCAAGGGTTGACCATGAAAATTTCCGGCAGAAATTATTTTGTCTTGTTCCGGAAAAATATTGGGATTGTCGGATACACTATTGACTTCTGTCAACATCGTTTTTGTCACAAATTCAATGGTATCAAGGCTAGCTCCATGCACCTGTGGGATGCAGCGAAATGAATAAGGGTCTTGAACATGCTTTTTGAATTGCGAAATGATGGTACTTCCAGCTAATAATTTATGAATTGTGCTCGCCACTTTCATCTGTCCTTGATGTGGGCGGATTTGATGAACAAGTTCATGAAACGGCTCTATTCGTCCATCAAAAGCATCCAGTGAAAGCGCGCCAATAATATTTGATAATTTTAAAAGTCGATGGGCATGAAGGACACACCACGATCCATACGCACTCATGAATTGGGTACCATTCAATAAAGCCAATCCTTCTTTTGCTTTAAAGTGAATGGGATTCCAGCCTAACAGTTTTAATACTTCATTACTAGAATAAATTTTACCCAAGTAGTGCACTTCCCCCTTCCCTATCAATGGTAATGAAAGGTGTGCCAAAGGCGCTAAGTCACCAGACGCTCCCAATGAGCCCATCTCATAAATTCTTGGCAAAACCCGTTCATTGAACATGTCTACCAATCGGTCGGCTGTTTCCAGTTGAACGCCTGAATGGCCATATGAAAGAGATTGTACCTTCAAGAATAACATGAGCAGTACAATCTCCCGAGGCACTTCTGTGCCCGTGCCACACGCGTGAGACATGACCAAATTCTCTTGTAATTTCTCTAATTGATCATTGGGGATATTGCGATCATATAAAGAACCAAAGCCCGTATTGATCCCGTAAATGGGAGCAGCCGATGACGCTATCTTTTGATCTAAGTATTCGCGGCAACGGAGAATGCTATTTTTTGCCTCGTCAGACAACCCAATTTTAGAATGGCCGTGTAGAACGCGGTCAAGGTCTATGAGCGTTAACTGTTGATTGGATATCAGGTGAATGGGCTGCATCGATTTGCTCTAATTCAAGAATAAAATTTATAGTTTAAAATATTGTCAGTTTAATTTATGGACGATTTCTTCAATGGAAAGTTTCTCCTGCACTCCCTTTTCCATATTCTTAAATGTAAGCATTCCGTCTTTTACCTCATCAGCGCCAACTACAATCACAAATGGAATCTCTTTTTTATTCGCGTACTCCAATTGCTTTTTCAATTTAGTTACATCAGGGTAAACTTCTGTGGATATGCCGCTTTCTCGCAGTTGGTTGGCTACACGTAATGAATACCGTAACGTTTCATTATCAAAATGAGCAATCATCACCTTAGAAGTTGCGTGCGCCTTCTTTGAGAAAAGTTGAAGTTCCTCCATGGCATCATATAGGCGATCAACCCCAAAAGAAATACCTACACCCGACACATCGGGTAGGCCAAAGACACCTGTTAAATTATCATAGCGACCACCACCGCTTACACTGCCAATGGCCACGTTATTTATTTTCACTTCGAAGATGCAGCCTGTGTAGTAGCTCAAACCACGGGCAAGAGAAATATCGAACTCTACATTCTGCTCTCCTACACTATAGCTTTGTAATAAACTCAAGACTTCTTCAAAATCGGCAACGCCCTTTTTTCCCTTTTCGGAATTGGCGAATTTAGATTTCAAGAAATCGATTTTCTCTTGTGTAGTTCCTTTGAAATTTAAAATAGAAAATACAGGATCAATCCCCTTGTCTTCAAATCCGCGTGAGCGCAATTCTTCTTTCACTTTTTCTTCGCCAATCTTATCCAATTTATCAATGGCTACAAACAACGCAGACTCATTTTGAGAACCCGTTAATTCTGCCAATCCGGAAAGGATGGCGCGGTGATTTATTTTGATCGTAAACTCAATAATTCCTAATGATTTAAAAACTTCTTTGATCATTAAAACAATTTCTGCCTCGCAGATTAATGAATCCGTACCCACTACATCTGCATCACATTGGTAAAACTCACGGTATCTTCCCTTCTGTGGGCGATCTGCCCGCCATACGGGTTGGATTTGGTAGCGCTTGAATGGAAAAGTGATCTCGCCTCGGTTCATCACCACATATCGTGCGAATGGAACCGTGAGATCATAGCGGAGGCCTTTTTCTGAAATTTCAGAAGTTAAGAGCTTTGAATTCCGAGCTTCAAGTTTCAAGTTATCCGCCCCAGCAAGAAAATCTCCATTATTCAATATTTTAAAAAGCAATTGATCCCCCTCTTCACCGTATTTACCGGTTAGCGTTTCCAACTTTTCCATAGCAGGCGTCTCCAATGGCTGAAATCCATATTTCTGAAACACTTTACGGATGCTATCAAATATAAATTGCCGTTTGGCCATTTGCGCGGGGCCGAAATCACGCGTGCCTTTGGGGATAGTAGGTTTGTCCATAGATAAATACCGCCAAATCTAATCAGGATCAATGGATTTTTTTAGGACTTAGAGTTGTGCGGAAGATGGTTGTGAGGACACTAAGCAAGGATGAGAATAGTGGTGCATGGTGAATGTAGTGCTGGTATGGGGTAGGGATGGTAGTGAAAAGCCTCCCGAGGCTGCGCTGGAATAAACTCCGCGTTCAATGGACGAGGGAGCTTGCAACGGACAGCCCGGTGCCCTTGCCTGCCTGTCCGGTAGGCAGGCGCCTCGCAGGGCAGCCCCCTAATTATTGAATACCAAAGGCAGAAAGAACCAGAAACCAGCAACTGGCAACCATCACCACCTTGTATTATGAGAAATGATGCTTATTTTTGCCCCTCGTTTTTAACCATTACAATATGTCAGTTACCCGATTAAAGAGAAAAAACCGCAAAGACAAAGCAAAATCTGCTCGCAGAAGAACTTCATTGAAAGTTCAGAACTTTAAGCCTGTTGCTAAATCAGTAGATATTGAGAAGATCAAGGAGAGTTTCAAGAAAAGTGCATAAAAAAAGGGACAGCTATTAGCCGTCCCTTTTTATTATTTTTTAAAAGCGTTAGTTTCCTTCTTTGTTCTTCAATTCTTGCACTTCTGCCCTAATTGCCTGGGCAATATTCTTAAGGTCTTGCATTCCTTTTCTTACACGGGTTCCCGCGGCACTATTTGCTTTGTTATAGAACTTATCTGCATCGCCTTCAATAGTTGCGATCAGAGCTTTTAATTCTTCAAATTTTTTCATTTTGATAGTATGTTTAAGTGTTACGAAGATGATTTCTTATGCCAAATTAGCTAAAAACCTTTAAAAACAATCAAAAACCCAATCTTTTTAAGATCGAGTTACCGAAACCAATTCTTCTTTCTTGTAAAAACCACTGTCAAGCTTCGTTTTTAGTGCTGAAAACGCGGTTAGTGTCTCTTCTACGTCAGACATCGTATGGGATGCTGTGGGGATGATTCGGAACATAATTACGTCTTTCGGCACGACAGGATAGATAATTACCGAGCAGAAAATACCATAATTCTCGCGCAAATCCATCGACATGTTAGCGGCTTCACCTACACCTCCTTTAAATAATACCGGTGTAGGCGGTGTTTGTGTTTCATTAATTGCAAAGCCCTTCTCAATTAAGCCTGACTTAATGGCTTTCATAATCTTTTGCAGATGGGTACGCAACTCCGGATGTTTTTTCACTAATTCCAGCCGTTTCATTCCACCAATCACTAAGGGCATTGGTAAACTTTTCGCATAAATTTGAGAACGAACCGTGTAGCGCAAGAATTTCAAAATCTTCTTGTCACCAGCTATAAAAGCACCTATGCTGGCCATCGACTTAGCAAAAGTAGAAAAGTAGAGATCGATTTGATCTTGTACACCTTGTTCTTCGCCTACGCCCGCACCTGTTGCACCCATGGTGCCAAAGCCGTGGGCATCATCAACTAATAAACGGAAATTGTATTTTTTCTTTAGTTCAACGATTCCTTTCAAATCGCCCATATTACCTGACATGCCGAAAACTCCTTCTGTAATCACTAAAATACCGCCTCCTGTTTCATTGGCTAATTTGGTGGCACGCTGCAATTGTTTCTCTAGATTCTCCATGTTGTTGTGCGGATACACAAAGCGCTTACCCATGTGCAATCTCACCCCATCAATGATACAAGCATGAGATTCTGAATCGTATACAATAACATCTTTCCGATTAACAATGGCATCGATGACAGAGAGTACGCCTTGATATCCATAGTTCAACAACATGGCATCCTCCTTTTGAACAAAGTCTGCTAATTGCTTTTCAAACAACAAATGATTCACTGAGTTTCCCGACATCATACGGGCACCCATTGGTGCAGCTAACCCATATTGAGCAGTGGCATCTGTATCTGCTTTGCGAACTTCCGGATGGTTTGCTAAGCCCAGATAATTATTCAGACTCCAGTTCAAAACAGTTTTTCCATTGAACTTCATCCGTGGACCAATGTCACCCTCCAATTTTGGAAAAAAGAAATAATCATCAGGTAGGTGAGAGTACTTGGCCAACGGGCCCTCTTCCATGCGGAGTTTTTCAAATAAATCGACCATTGGGAGTAGAATTCAGTTAATAATGCGGCAAAAATAGAAAAATTGCTTGGAAAGTAAACCTTTTAGAAGTGCAGGGTCTATGGAATTTTATTATCCTGATGTACCACACATGGTAGTTAAGACAGCAATTATCTTTACATCTATTTTATAGTTCTAAAGTCTTGATTATTTCAATTTACTTCGCAGGCGTGACAATAATATTGCGGTATTCAATCGGGCCGTGGTCACCTTGTATCAAGAACGGGCCTGGCTCTCCTTCTTTACTATCAATAGTGCCCCCAGTAATTCCAGGGATTACCTGATCAGCAATTACCGTTATTCCGTTAGCAACTACTGTTACACGTCTGCCGATAAGAGTGATGTCATATGATTGCCACTCTCCTGCATCTTTAGCCACCATCTCATTGGGAGCCAGTAATCCATAAATTCCACTGAACTGATCGTCCAACGGTTCCTTGCCTTTGCTGTCTGCTATCTGTACTTCATAGCGACCCCTTAAATAAATTCCACTATTACTTCCTTTGGGATAACGAAATTCAATGTGAAGTTTGAAATCTGTAAAGGTCCTATCTGAAATAAGATTTGACCCTGACTTTAAGCTTTTCAAAACACGGGACTCCACAATCCATTGATTTGTCCCTTCAGTATGCCAACCACTCAAATCCCTTCCATTGAAAAGAGTGATGGGAGATGCCCATTTGGGACTGGCCGTTCTGCGGAGAGATGGAGCCCTGCTTCCTATCCAATTATATATTTTACCATCAATGTGATGTAACGTTCCTCTTAAACTATCCTTATCTAACATCCCTTCAACGCTAATGTTTGTGTCGCTTTTATCCCACTGAGGGGGTATGGAAAAACTAAATTTACCATTGGAAAAATTTATTTCGGAAATAGGGCGAGCGCTACCTGTCACTAACATCACACGCCCAACTAGTGTTTGAAGACCAGAGTGCCTCACCTCAAGCCATGCGGGTGATGGTTTGCCAGACCAGTCAATGGTTATATCCCATCTTCCTTCCAGTGCAGGTGGTTCTTGCTGGGCCTGAACCATGATGGATAAAAATGAAAAAGTAATCATCAAACAATACGATATTCGTTTCTTATCTATGTTATTCATTCAACTAACTTTTTACAACTTAAAGATACGTTAAAAATTTAATCGTGACGATACGCTTGCTAAGATTAGGAATCAAAGTCTTACTTTTAAAATAGTATTTTTGTATCACTGACTAAAGAGCTATGTCTAAAATCAAGAAGATCCATAAACTGCTGGTAGCCAACAGAGGCGAAATTGCACTTCGGATAATGCGCAGTGCCAAAGAAATGGGGATAAAAACTGTTGCCGTTTTTAGTGAGGCTGATCGTAATGCCATGCATGTGCGATTTGCAGATGAGGCTTATTGCATTGGTCCACCACCTTCCTCAGAATCCTATTTGCGAAAAGATAAAATCATCGCGGTAGCCAAGAAATCAGGAGCCGATGCCATTCATCCGGGGTATGGTTTTCTTTCTGAGAACGAAGAGTTTGCTGCGTTAGTCGTAAAGGAAGGACTCATTTTCATTGGACCATCCGCCAAATCGATGGAAACCATGGGAGATAAATTGGCTGCCAAGGAAGCCGTTTCAAAATTTAAGGTTCCCTTAGTACCCGGTACGAGCACTCCTATCACCAATATTGAAGAAGCGAAAGCTATTGCAAAAAAAATTGGGTACCCCATATTAATTAAAGCGAGTGCCGGAGGTGGTGGTAAGGGAATGCGTGTGGTTGAGAACGAAGCGGAATTTCAAAGCCAAATGGAAAGAGCCATTAGTGAAGCGACTTCTGCTTTTGGGGATGGTGCGGTGTTTATCGAAAAATATATCATGAAGCCCCGTCATATTGAATTCCAGATTTTTGGAGATCAATATGGAAATGTTGTTCATCTCTTTGACCGCGAATGCTCTATTCAACGAAGACACCAGAAGGTCGTAGAGGAAGCCCCCTCCTGTGTGCTATCTCCGGAATTAAGAAAAAAAATGGGGGAAGCCGCTGTGAATGCAGCAAAAGCTGCAAATTATTTTAACGCAGGAACGATTGAGTTTATTCTGGATGAAGACATGAGTTTCTACTTTTTGGAAATGAATACACGCTTACAAGTTGAGCATCCAGTAACTGAGCTGATCACCGGTATCGATTTAGTAAAATTACAAATCAAAATTGCGGAAGGAGAAAAACTTCCTTTTACACAAGAAGACCTTTCCATCCATGGCCATGCCATTGAGGTCCGCGTGTGTGCTGAGGATCCTACTAATAATTTTTTGCCTGATATCGGTACGTTGCAAACCTATCGTATCCCCCAAGGGCATGGCGTGAGGGTAGATGGAGGCTTTGAAGAAGGCATGACCATTCCGGTACAATACGATCCGTTATTAGCAAAATTAGTAGTGCATGCAGAAACCCGGGAATTGGCAATGGATAAGATGAAGCGAGCCATCGATGACTTTGTGATCAGCGGGGTAGCAACAACATTAAGATTTGGTCATTTTGTTATGGGGCACGAAGCTTTCCGTTCAGGAAATTTTAATACGCGATTTATTGAAAATCATTTTAAACCAGAATATCTGACTAATCAAATAGATGAGGTGGAGGAATTATTAGCGGCCGCCTTTGCCGTTGAGCTCACTAAAATATCCGCTCCACAGCCCACACAAGAAACGGTGTTGACAAATAGTGAAAGTAAATGGCGCAAAAATAGGTTGTAGATCATGGCGGAAATAAAACCAATACGTGCCTGGCGTTACAATTCCATTCTTTCACAAAACATAGATCAACTTGTTTCGCCTTTGTTCGATGTGGTTTCTGATAAACAGCGTAAAGCCCTTTATCAAAATCCGATTAACTCTATACATCTATCAGTGCCGCAAGGACCTTTTGCCACCACCAAAGCATTCGCTCTCATGAACGAATGGAAAGCCAATAAAACTTTAGTGCAAGACCACCTACCAAGCGTCTATGTGTACTATCAATTTTTTAAAATGGCAGGTGGATCGAAAGAATTTTGTCGCAAAGGTTTTGTGTGCCATATCCGAGCCTATGATTGGAATGAAAATGTAATTCTTCGGCATGAGAACACCATCCCCAAAGCGGTGAACGACCGAACAGAGTTATTAGATAAAACCGAACTACACGCCAGCCCAACACATGGTCTGTATACGGATGAAGGGTTCGTTTTGGAAAAATACATGGATGAGGCCATCGCAACGCCTTTATACGAAACGGAAGATTATCAAGGCGTACGCGATGTACTGGCAGTGATTCATGACGCTAAGGTGATCCAGCTATTTATAGATTGTATAAAAACTAAAACCATTATTCTGGCCGATGGCCATCATCGATATGAAAGTTCTCTTGCTGTCAAACATCAACGTGAAAAAGCAAACCCCCATCATACAGGAAATGAGGGATATAATTTTCATTTGATGTATCTGACAAATACAGAAGCAGGAGATTTGCGCATTTTACCAACCCATCGTTTAATCGAAGGAATTTCAAATTTTAATGAAGATGAAATAATTGAAAAATTAAGTAATGACTTTGAAGTGAAGGGAATAGAAGACGCATCTACTCTCAATGAAATAATTATCGGAAAAAAATGGGCTTTTGGAATACTCCTGAGAGATAAAGCGTTTAAAGTGCGATTAAAACCAGCCGCTATTAACAAAATGACCTGGCATTTTCCGGATGAAATCAAATCACTTGACCTTACCATCCTTCATTATTTCATCATCGAAAGGATTCTTGGCATTGCAGGAAAAGATCAGCGCGGTTCTCAAAATATTTTATTTGAAAGGAGTTTCTCTGACTGTTTGGCCAAAGTAATTCAGAGTAATGCTCAAATGGCCATCATTACGCAGGAAGTAAGTATCGAAGATGTTAAAAGAGTATGCGCCAGCGGATATACAATGCCGCAAAAGTCTACTTATTTTTATCCTAAAGTGATCAGTGGTTTTTTGTTTAGTTCTATTAAAGAAGATGAATTTCAAACGCCCTCTTATTCTCGCTTCTAGCTCACCACGCAGGCAATTTTTGTTGCGGGAAGCCGGGTTTTATTTCACCGTAATTTCACCTGACATTGATGAAGCATTTCCGCTAGAAATGCCCATTAGAGAGGTGCCCCGCTATTTGGCAGAACAAAAGGCGAGAGTCTTACTACCTACAATTAAGCAAGAGATTATTATTGCCTCTGATACAGTAGTTATTTTAGGAACAGCAATTCTAAACAAACCACAAGATCGCGAAGAGGCCATTCAAATGTTACAATTGTTAAGCGGCCATACACATTCAGTCATTACTGCTGTGTGTCTTTTAGGGATTGATAAAATGGATTGCTTTGATGACCAGACAGAGGTGACTTTTAAAAAACTAAGTTTAAAAGAAATTGAGTTTTATATTGATACTTACAAACCCTATGATAAAGCAGGAGCGTACGGAGCTCAAGATTGGTTAGGGATGATCGGGATAGAAAAAATTAATGGAAGCTATTTTACGGTCATGGGTCTTCCCATGCACAAGTTATACGAGCATTTATCTACTTTTTAAATAGGAACACGACTTTCCATCATGTTCAACGAATTTATAAAATAAAATAGAAAAAGATTGATTCATAGTCTTTCCCCATACGATAAAGCATTGTTTGGATAGCTGAACAACTTTAAAGAACTTGCTAGACTTTTAATTTTCATTTCCGTAGGTCCTCGTATGAGAAGAATAAAAAAACAATATATCGCATTGCTGGGGATCATTCTATTAAGTCTAGCTGCATTTAGTCCACCGGCTGAACGCTACTTTGAAATCGCCAGAAGCTTAGATGTTTTCGCTTCCATCTTCAGAGAAGTAAATAATCTTTATGTAGACGATGTTAGTCCAACTAAAATGGCTCATACAGGAATTGATCACATGCTCAATTCACTTGATCCTTACACAAACTATATATCCGAAGATCAGGTGGAGGACTTTCGCACCATGAATACCGGCCAATATGGCGGCATTGGCGCATTGACTCGAACCATCGAAAAAAGAACCGTTGTCACAATGGTGTATGAAGCTTATCCGGCTTATAAAAATGGGTTACGCATAGGTGATGAAGTGATAAAAATGGATGGAATTGAGCTTTCAAAACTTTCCCAAGAAGAAGCGAGCCACCTTATGCGTGGACAAGTAGGTACAGTTGTTAAGCTTTCTGTAAAAAGATTGGGAAAAGATAAACTTATTGAACTTGAATTTAAAAGGGAAAAAATAAAAATTAATAACGTGCCATACGCAGGCATGGTGAATGACGATGTTGGGTATATTCAATTGACAGAATTCACGCCAGATGCAGGAAAAGAAGTTAAAAACGCCTTAGTCAAACTTAAAGAGCAAGGAGCCAAGAACATTGTATTGGACCTACGAGGGAACCCGGGAGGATTGCTTTTTGAAGCTGTTAATATTTGCAATTTGTTTGTAGCCAAAGGTAAAAAAATAGTAGAGACCAGAGGAAAGTTAGAAGAACGCAACGTGAATTATGAGACCTTAAATCTTCCGGTGGATCTTGATATACCTCTAGCCGTTCTTATCAATCGTGGAAGTGCCTCCGCGTCAGAAATTGTAGCTGGTACGCTCCAAGACTATGATCGGGCAGTGATTATTGGCGAAAGATCTTTTGGCAAAGGGCTCGTGCAATTAAGTAGACCATTGCCGGATCATGCGCAGGTTAAAATTACCATCGCTAAATATTACACACCTACAGGGCGTTGTATACAAGTGTTGGACTATGCGCACAGACGCCCAGATGGAAGCGCAGGGACCGTTGCTGATTCGTTAAAAAAAGAATTTAAAACAACACGAGGAAGAATTGTATATGATGGCGGTGGCATCGACCCGGACATAAAAATGGCTGCTGCTGAGGCATCTGCCGTTACTCAGGTTTTATATAGCAAAGGATTTATTTTCGATTTTGCTACCTACTACACCACACAACATACAACATTGCCTAATGCTAAAACGTTTATGCTAACTCAGCAAGAATATGGTGAGTTTGCACAATGGATGAAAGGTAAAAATTACAATTATCAATCTCATGTGCAATCCGAATTAGATGCAATCGAAGTAGAAGCCAAGAAAGAAAAACAGTACATAAATTTGAAACCAGTATTAGATGCCCTTCAATCGAAACTGAAAGAAAACCGTAAGAACGACCTCTATCTATACGAGGATCAAATAAAAACACTTTTAGAAGAGGAAATCGTCTCTCGCTTCTATTTAGAAAAAGGTGCCATAGAAGCAAGGTTGAAATATGATCTGGAAATAAAAAAGGCCATTGAGGTACTACACGACCAGCCGGCATACAAAAAAATATTGAATCTCAACTAGCTATGAGTTATTCCTGGAGAAAACCAAAACCATGGTTAATTTCCATGATCCTCATTTTAGTATTGTTCATACTGATGGATTCTTGCTTGCAATTCAGAATGAGCAAAAAGGAGATCAATCAGTATTTTGAAAAAAAGACCTCCAAAGGAACCCTTCACTCTTACTTATTTGGTTTTCAAAAAATAAATTATCTGGAAGTAGGAAGTGACAATCTTCCTCTTGTAGTATTTGTGCATGGTTCACCGGGGTCTCTTAGTGCATTTATTGATTTTATGGCTGATACTGCCTTACTACAAAAGGCACATCTAATAAGCGTAGACCGGCCAGGTTTTGGAGAATCAAATTTCGGTTTTGGAGAAAAATCTATAGCACGTCAAGCTGCAGTTTTGAAACCACTCTTGGACCGCTACAGGGTAAATCGTCCCATTATATTGGTCGGTCATTCTTTAGGCGGGCCTGTCATTGCCCGGTTAGCGATGGACTTTCCAGAACTCGTTGATGGACTGGTGATCGTAGCCGGTTCGATTGATCCAGAACTGGAACCCAATGAGACATGGTTCCGTGCTCCGCTGGCTACACCTTTTTTGAGATGGATTTTACCCAGATCCTTTCGCGCTTCCAATACTGAAATTTATCATCTTAAACCGGATTTGATTTCTATGCTGCCTTTATGGGCAAACATAAAAGTCCCCACCATTGTGATCCAAGGAAAGAAAGATGTACTTGTGAATCCCGGTAATGCGGACTTTGCAAAAAAAATGATGGTCAATGCATCGGTAGAGTTAGTGCTCGTTGATACTATGAATCACTTTGTGCCATGGAGCAATCCAGCATTAATTAGGAACGCTATTTTGAAGTTACTCGAAGGTAAGAGCGCTATTGATTCCTCTAAATAAAAATGGACCTCCTGACGGAAGTCCATTTTATTTTATCACTTTAAGTAACTTATCTTAAAAAGAGTAACTCACGATACTTCACTAATGGCCAATCTTCATCATCCACTAATAACTCGAGATCATCTACCGCATTACGGATTTTGTCAAAGTATTTTTCTTTGATGTCATCACAATAGGCATAGGCACGCTTGTGCGTATCGGTCATCTTGTTGATGCGTTTACGCTCATCGACCATCTGCCGAACGCCTGTTTTAATCACTTCAATATGCTCAGAGATTTCCTTAATGGTATTGATCACTGCCTTGTTATCTACACCAAGACCTTTTAATCCGTTTGCGTTGGTAATCAACTTATTTTGATAGGCAATCGCAGTAGGAATGATATGGTTGGTGGCAAGATCTCCAATCACGCGAGCCTCGATTTGCACCTTCTTGATATAACTTTCTAGTTTGATCTCATTCCGAGCTTCCACTTCTTTATGACTTAACACATGATGACGCGCAAAAAGCTCTAATGATTTTTTTGACAAATAAGCATCCACTGCACGAGGCATATTTTTCACATTACCTAATCCTCTTTTAGCAGCCTCTTTGACCCATTCATCTGAATAACCGTCTCCTTCGAAACGAACATCTTTGGATTCCTTAATATACTTACGTAAAACATTTACAATCGCAATACGTTTCTCTGTACCCTTCTCTATATCCTTCGTTACCGCATCATTGAATTTTTCTAATTGGTCAGCTACGATGAGGTTAAGCGCAGTCATTGGGGTGCCACAATTATCGCTTCCTCCAACAGCACGGAATTCAAATTTATTGCCGGTAAAGGCAAAAGGTGAAGTGCGGTTGCGATCTGTTGCGTCCAGAATAATCTCCGGAATCTGATCGATTCCTAATTTCATATACATATTATCCCCCTTCTCAATCTTAACATTGCCTTTCTTCTCGAGCTCATCAAGTACGGCAGTCATTTGAGAACCAATAAACACAGACATAATAGCAGGTGGAGCTTCATTTGCACCAAGTCTAAAATCATTTGCTGCCGTTGCAATACTTGCTCTTAATAAATCAGCGTGCTCATGGACGGCTTTAATGGTCGTAATGAAGAAAGTCAAAAAGAGTAAATTATCACGAGCAGAACCTGTTGGCGCATAAAGATTGACGCCTGTATCTGTTATGAGTGACCAGTTATTATGTTTTCCGCTCCCATTCAATCCGGCAAATGGTTTTTCATGAAAGAGGATTTTAAAATTATGCTTCTCTCCCACACGACTCATCACATCCATCATCAACTGGTTATGGTCGTTGGCCACGTTCACTTCCTCAAATAAGGGAGCCACTTCAAATTGACTTGGCGCAACTTCATTGTGACGGGTGCGAACGGGTATTCCTAATTTCCAGCTTTCAATTTCAAAATCACGCATAAAATCATAAACTCTCGATGGAATGGTACCGAAATAATGATCTTCTAATTGTTGTCCTCGTGCTGGTGCATGACCAAAAACAGAACGTCCAGCCATGACAAGATCAGGGCGCGCATTAAACAAAGCGGTGTCCACAACAAAGTATTCTTGTTCCGCTCCTAATGAAGCTACGACATGTTGAATGTCTTTATCAAACAGCTGACATACTTTAGTAGCAGCTAAATCCACCGCCTTCAGCGCTTTTAAGAGTGGTGATTTCGTATCAAGCGTCTCTCCAGTATATGAAACAAAGATGGTGGGAATACTTAGTGTTTTACCATATAAAAACATGGGTGAGGTAGGATCCCACGCTGTGTAACCCCGCGCTTCAAAAGTGCTTCTGATTCCACCACTAGGAAAGGAGGATGCATCTGGCTCTTGCTGAACCAATTCACTTCCTTTAAACTTTTCAATTCCCGAAAGAGCATCAAAAAAAGAATCATGTTTTTCGGCTGTTCCACCAGTCATTGGTTGGAACCAATGTGTAAAGTGGGTAGCCCCTTTCGCGATAGCCCACGACTTGGCCGCAGCGGCAACAGCATCTGCAGTTACCTCATCTATTTTTTCGTGATTCTTTATTGCGTTACTCACCTTCTTAAAGACAGCGGTAGCCAACGTTGCCCTCATTTCTTGCACCCCAAAAACATTCTCACCAAAAACCTTCGAAATATTCGGGGAGGTAGGTTCTACGTGAATTTTGGGACGTTCATTTAATTTTTTTAAAGCTTCAAATCGTAATTTTGCCATATAGTGGTTGGTTTTTAAATCGATCGGGGTCAAAAATAGATGATTTTTGTATATACTGGGATTGATTTTAAGCTTATTTTTTTAAAATTCACATAAAAAGGGTCCAAAATAGCTTAAGATAAAACCCATTTATCACGGAAATAATAATATTAACGCCAACAAGAGCCCAAAGAGATCTTTCCCACTTGCTACCAGGTGAGCTAATCAACACAGGTCAACAAAAAAATTAGCATTTAATAGCGAGTGTTTAGGTAAAAGGGTTGTTTTTGTTTTCTTTGTTTTAATGAAAAAAGAAACTTTCCCACTATGGGCATATGGACTTCTAATGCTATGCCTTGGCGGGTTGATGGTCATCACCAATATGTTGCCTCAATTTGATTTCATCGTATGGCTTCAATCTACCAGCTCAGCTACAGAAGTTGCACTACTACAATTTATATCTGATTCCATTAACTTTTTTAGTTTAGGCATTCCCTTTATTATCATGATTGTTGGCGAATTCAATAGCAAAAAGAAAAAAACTCGCCTCTCATTTGTGTACGTAGGATTAAGTATTGCCATTGCTGGTTTGATTTCATATATCATAAAAAATATTGCTTTAGTAGATCGGCCCTATGAAATTGATCATCGGATTATTCAATGGAGCGTTGGAGGTGGGTTTTCATTTCCTTCAGGCCATACTACAGAAGCTTTTGCTTCCGCTACAGCACTTACTTTTTTATTTCCAAGATGGAAATTTATCATTCCTCTTTTTTTATGGGCTAGTTTGGTAGCCTTCTCCCGGATCTACTTAGGTGTTCATTATCCGTTTGATATTCTAGGGGGCATTGCTATTGGCGTGACTTCCTCCTATTTTCTGCACTCTTTTTTTAGAATGAAAACAGAAATTTTTGAGTAACTAAGAGCATAGGCTACGGCACTCTGGATTTTACTTTTTCAAATTGACTCGTATAGTCCGACCGTAATGTGCCCATCCATCGGTCCCACCATAAAAAATAAAGTCCATAATTTCCATCGAAAAACTGATGATGTTGATTATGGCTTAAGGAGGTATTGATCCACTTACCTATGATACTGTTAGAAAATCCTGACGGATAAATTTCATACCCTAAATGTCCATACACATTGTAAATCATCATAATGAATAAAAATAGACTGATTGATAACGGATGAACAGGCATGAGGAATGCTAAAACGATGACAATACTCGCTTCAACAACCGCTTCTAATGGATGAAAAGAATACGCTGCCCATGGAGATGGGTTCATAGACTGATGGTGCACTTGATGAAACCACTTGAAAATCCTGGGATGATGCATAGCACGATGCGTCCAATAAAAATAAGTGTCATGGATGAGTAACATCAACAGAATGCTGACAAAAAAATAGGTCCATCCGAAATCAATTATGGAAGTATATAGATAAGTGAATTTTTTAATAGGGGTAAAAAAAAGTATATATCCAATTCCGGCAAAAATGAAAGAGGTCAGTATTGAATAACTGATTTCCCTCGCGTAATCATTCATACGAGGGAACTTCAATTGAATCTTCTTAAAAGCCCAACGTTTTTTCTTTACATAGTAGAATACAAAAAATAGTAGAAAAGCGATTACTAAATACCGGATGAGTATCAGCATTAACATAATCCAAAAACCACTAAGCTGTATCCCATTGAAAGAAGGCATACCTAACAACTATTAAAAAAAATTGATGTCCGAATTAACTAAAAGTAACAATATACTGCTAATCAAAAAATCACAAGATGAATGTCCAGAACTAATAAGTTCACCTTAATTCTTATAAATCAACTCTATCACAAAATGAACCAATTCAGCTCTTTGGATGAAGGTTCAACTTCTTCAATTCGACTTCTTCACGGATCCTCCACTACTTGAACCGGTATTCGTTTTTGTAGGATTGCCACGATACTTGATACTACCGCCACTGCTGGCATGACCATCAATTTCTTTTGTGACGGATACTTTTATGCTTCCTGCACTGCTAGCTTGGGCTGTTACAATTTCACTTTCTAAATTATAAGCATCTATATCGCCAGCGCTACTGGCTTCCGCTTCAAATTTCTTTGATTTCCCCTCCAGTTCAATATTAGCTGCACTGGAAGCATCAATCACTACTGATTCTGTATCCAACCCTATCTCTACCGAAGCCGCACTCGAAGCATTTATGGTCATGGTTGAAGTTTTGATTCTACCCTCTGAAAATATGTTAGAAGCAGAACTGGCTGCAATTTTTTCCAAGGCAACGTAGGTAACATAAACTTTGACATTCATTTTTCGATATCTACCCTCCCGGATATGAATACGCAAGTTGTTGGCGGTGACTTCTGTCAACACATCTGAAATATTGCCACTGTTAATTTCTACTTTTACCTCCTCTTTATCCCCCTTCTTGAGGTATACATCAATAGCTTGGGATGATTTAACACCCCGAAATGAACCGACTTGCCGAACTTCTATTTGTTGTGAGAATCCGTAGAAGGTAGCAATAGCTAATATAATAGTGAGAATAGACTTTTTCATACTTAATTATTTGATCCAAAGACCTTAGAACTAATATATAGTTGCATTATAGACCAAGAGTTATGTAGAAATTTTTAATTGCGTGTAAGAATTAACCGAATTTTGCCTAAATTTCGATATAACTGATTTGTAATTTCGCACAAATATTAAATCAATATGGTTAAAGATCAATTAAATGTACTTATAAATCTAGCTGCAAGTGACAACACCGTAGCTGAAAAAGAAGCCAAAGTTATTCACATGCTGGCGAAAGCGAATGGCATTTCTAGAGATGAGGTAGATGCAATGCTTAAAAGGCCTGCACCCATCGGTAATTTAGAGGCATTCACCGAAGATCAGAAGTTTGAAAATTTATATCATCTGATCCAATTAATGAAAAGTGATGGGCAAGTCTTTAAGAGTGAAATTCACTTTTGTGAACAAGTGGCCGAAAAATTAGGCTATAAAAAAGGTGTTGTAGGTGAGCTATCTTCGCGTATATACAGCGACCCATCTATCACTGCCGATCGTAAAATGTTAATGGATCGCGCTCACAAATTTTTGAAATAAGCAGAATCTTTTGCATTTACTAGAAAATAAGGTGACAGGAATCCTGCCACCTTATTTTTTGTTCTCATACAACACCTTTCCTCCAACGATGGTCATTTCAATTTTTGTTTTTAATAGTTGATTATCTGGCATCGTCATCAGATCTTGAGAGAATACAGTAAAGTCTGCCAGCTTACCTACTTCAATAGAACCCTTTAAATTCTCTTCAAAAGCTCCGTAGGCTGCATCAAGCGTATAGGATCGCAAGGCTTGTTCGCGCGTCATTTTCTCAGCAGATTCATAGCCACCCGTAGGTTCCCCTTTCAGCGTCTGACGAGTCACCGAAGCAAAGAAACTAGCAATTGGATTAATTGGCTCAACAGGAACATCCGAACCATTCACAATCTTGCTGCCCGATTGGAGTAATGACTGCCACATATAAGCTCCTTCCTTAATTCGCTTTTCTCCAAGTCTATCTATTGCCCACGGTCTGTCGGATGAGAGATGGACAGCCTGCATTGCCGGGATAACCCCTAATTGACCAAAACGAGGAATGTCAATTGGTGCCAAATGTTGTGCATGTTCTATGCGAAAGCGGGAATCTTTCGCCTTATCAGGATTTTCTTTAAATGCAATTTCATAGCGATCTAAAATTTCCCGATTAGCCCGATCACCAATCGCATGAGCACAAATCTGGAAGCCATTCTTTAAGCCTTCGCGAGAAATTTTCATTACCGTGTCCATTGATAGGGTGGCCATTCCACTAAAATCAGGGCGATCGGAGTAGGGTTCCAACAACCAGGCTCCTCGTGATCCTAAGGCCCCATCACAATTCAATTTAATGGAACGGATTGTCAAAAGTCCTGCGGAGTCAATTTCAGGACCGCTTCTAAAATATTCATATACTAGTTTAGGGTCGAAACCAGTAACCATCACATATAATCTTGTATTGAGTTTACCTTCATTCTTGAATTGATGGAATAGCTCTATATTTTCTCGCGTTGCGCCAGCATCGTGAAAACTCGTAATCCCATTTTTTAAACATGCTTGCATGGCTAGCTCCATTGCTTGTCTATTCATTTCTTCAGTCTCAACCGGAATTTGTTTGGTTATGAGCGACTGAGCACGTTCGTTAAAGATTCCAGTTGGATTGCCCAACTCATCGCGAATAATTTCACCACCTTCATTCTTCTCTTTGCTCATCTTTTCAATAGATAATTGATTTACTCCAGCCAGTTGCATGGCTTTTGCATTCGCCAAACCTGCATGGCCGCTCGCATGTTTGAGAAAAACCGGATTGTTTGGCGAAACTGAACTCAACAATTCGTGTGTTTGAAATCCCTTAATCATTTTTGATGGCTTCTGATCCCACTTATCCTGATGCCATCCTCGTCCTAAAATCCATTGACCGGGTTTCGCGTTAGCAACTGCTTCTTTTACTTTTTGAACTAACTCTTCATAATTTTTAACATTCATCAAATCCAGATTCATCTCGTTATAGCCAAGTCCCATAAAATGACCGTGACCTTCAATTAATCCGGGTGTCAGTGTTTTGCCATTCAACTCAATCCGCTTCGTATCCTCCCCGCCAAAATTCTTAAGACCTTGCTCATCACCAACATAAACTATCTTATTTTTGCTTACTGCGATTGCCTCTACGACTGGTTGCTTTTCGTCCATTGTATAAATTTTCCCGCCTAGGATAATAAGGTCAGCGGGAGTTTTCTTTGGTGAACAGGCAACTACTACTAAGATGGAAAACAATAAAAGCTTACGCATTAGCAAGTGTTTTTAAGATGAGTATTTTGAATCTTTCCTAAAGATAATAAGTCGTTTTGACTTTTGATTGGAGCATTCCATGAATGGTTAAATCAATAGTTCAGTATCTTCGAGTCTTAATTTGAAATGATGAAAAAGATTCTGATCTGGCTATCTTTAATTACTGCATCGGCTACTACCACAAGCGCGCAAGAAGTGGGACTTTCGTTTTCCTATTTCATTCCACGAAATGGTGATTTCTCGACTCCAATAAGTCCATTTTCTATTCGAGGAATAGGCGTGAATTTGAATAGGTTTATTGCTCTTCAAACAGGAGCTACCTTGTATCGGATGTCAGGCTTAAATATTATTGACTTGCCTTTTGAATCAAACAATTCATTACTGGGTCCTAATTTTACAATCTTTGTTCCGGCAGAACTGGTTTTTCAATTTGCTGGCTCAAGTATGCAATTTGACATTAAGGGTGGTGGCTTTTTCTTCTATGGCTTTGGTCAAAACCTTAACTATGGAAACATCGACCGCGCCATCAGACAATTTAAGAATCTAGAGGTGGTCAATGCTAACCTTACATATGAGAATAATCCGGGCTTTGGTTATCATTTTGGAGCAGAACTTACCATCCCTGTAACCGGGCAGGTTAAAATTTCTTTAGAGACTAACTATTTAATCGGCTCGGCAAAATTTCCTTTGAAAGGAAGTTACTCAGGAGGCAACCTAAATGGGCCCAATCAAATTACCACTGTAGATTATAAAGATGCTAAGGTTGATTTTACCGGATTAGAGTTCTCAATCGGATTGATGTTTTCTACCGGTGGAGGGAGTAACCCTTCCAAAGGAAAAAAACGGTAACCCCCTTTTATGCTGCACTACTTACATCTATTATTTTGTTTTCTGCCACCACGAAAGTGCTGTCACCTTTCTTAGGAATAATTTTAGCTAAGCCTGTGAATGATCCAAAGGCAGGAAGAATACCTTGTTGGCTTCCAAAATAAAAACATGGCAACAAAATAGATTGGCGCCCTGCCCCTTTTAACCTTACCCCGGGATGAATGTGACCTGACAGATTATAAAGATTTTCAGGAATAGTGACTAAAGGCTCGTGTGTGAGCAACCACTGCCCAATTATCAATTGATTTTCTAAAACTTGTATAGAATGTCGTTTATATTGTTGCAAGGTAAGAATGTCGTGATTACCCAAAACAAGCTCAAAAGAGCATTCAGAAAAATGCTTCCTTATTTGTCCAACCGTTTCCCACTCTTCATTGTAATGGCTATGAAACAGATCACCCAGGAAAATTACGCGGTCAGGATTTGTCTTATTAATAACCTCAATCAAAGTAGCTGTATTTTGTTCGTTTGCTATATGGGGTACCGGAATACCCGACTTTCGAAAATGGTTAATTTTTCCAAAGTGAATATCTGCTACTAAAAGTATTTTGTGCTCAGGCAAAAACAATACCTTTTGCGGCATTAATCGTACTATTTCACCATTTATTTTAAAATTCATTAAGTCGTTTATAGTCCTTTAAAGCCACAAAATAGATATCCAATAACATCTTTCCTTGAAAACGTAACATTTCCTTAACGCCTATCAACCTATATTTGATTGCAGAATCAAATTCTAAAAGGCATCTTGAGGCCTGTTTAGTGAAACCATAAGGCGATACCCATGTTTGACTTAGAAACCTCATATACCATCCTTTTACTTTTATGCCTTTTGGCTGTCTGCGCATTTGAGTTCGTCAATGGCTTTCATGACACCGCCAATGCAGTTGCCACAGTCATCTATACAAATACTTTAAAGCCTTGGGTAGCAGTTATTTGGTCCGGATCCTGGAACTTCCTCGGAGTACTTCTTGGCGGCATTACAGTAGCCATGGGTATTGTAAACCTCTTGCCGGTAGAGACCTTAGTTGATCAGAATATTGCACATAGTCTCTCGATGGTAGGTGCCCTGTTAATTACGGCCATCTCCTGGAATTTACTTACCTGGTATCTAGGAATACCCTGCTCTAGTTCGCACACGATGATTGGATCAATCTTAGGTGTTGGGCTTGCCTTCTCTTTTTTGCCAGAAGCTACCGGTGATGCAGTCAATTGGGGCAAAGCCCAAGAGATTGGAATCTCCTTACTCGTATCACCCCTATTTGGCTTTTCAGTCACCATTATTCTGATGTATGTTATTCGGGTTGCTACCCGAAAGAGTGAAACGGGCGATGCCTTATTCAAAGAACCTAAAAAGAATCAACCACCACCATGGTGGATTCGCGGCATACTATTTATTACATGCACACTTGTCAGTTTTTTTCATGGATCCAACGATGGACAGAAAGGTGTTGGTTTAGCAATGTTGGTACTCATAGGAATTGTACCGGCCTATTTTGCACTGAACGATAATTATGATGTTTCAAAATTACCTTCCTCTTTAACGAAGATTGAGGAAGTTGTTTACTCCATTGATTCTACGGTTTTGTCAAAACCAGATCGTATGAAATTAGCTACAGCGAAGACGTATACAGCCGATCTTCAAAAACATTTTAAATTCATCAATAGTACCCGCTCTATTGCCAAAGCCGAAAAATTTGAAGTCCGAAAAGATATTATGGTTTTAGATCGAAATCTAAAAGCACTAATGAAAAAGGAGGAGATACGTTTGAGCCAAAGTGACAAACAAAAATTAAGTGCGAGTTTGAAAGATGTACGAAAAGTAACAGACTATTCACCTACCTGGGTAATTCTAATGATCTCTCTTTCATTAGGATTCGGCACCATGATTGGTTGGAAAAGAATCGTAAAAACAGTGGGAGAAAAAATTGGTAAAGAGCATCTTACATACGCACAAGGCGCCAGCGCAGAAATGGTGGCAGCAATAACCATTGGTCTTTCTACAAGTTACGGGTGGCCGGTGAGTACTACCCATGTGTTATCTTCAGGTATTGCAGGCAGCATGGTTGCTAATAAAGGCGTAAAAAATCTGCAACCAGAAACGGTCAGAAACATATTAATAGCCTGGTTACTGACTCTTCCGGTAGTAATGGTAATGGCAGGAACTTTATTCCTGATATTCAGAGCAATATTTTGATCACAAGTATTTAGCATGGTAAGCTGATTGCGATTCTTGTAGAATTCAAAATATCAAAAAATAGCTATTGTAATTCAATACATTGGTCCATGTTTTGAATAAGGTGAATTCAAATTTCCTTATTCAATTACTAGAAATTAAATCATTTCTTCGTGATCCAAAGAGATAAAAAAGTTTCCAATTTTGATGAACCTCAATGAAACCTTCAAAGCTTATCTGTCAACTATTTGTAAGTATTCTGTTTAATCTTAACTATGCTACAGCTGCGACACTAAGCACTGATTCAACGATCGCTTCTTTAAATTTTATTGGAGAATATGTTATTCCTCACCATCTAAATTTCAAAGAAACGACTATTGGAGGTCTTTCCGGTATAGATTATGATTCTAAAAATGATGTTTATTTTTTGATCAGCGATGATCGATCGGCTATCAACCCAGTAAGATTTTATACCGCTAAAATTATACTTTCTACAAAAGGTATTGACACCGTTCAGTTTATCAATGTACAATGGCTTCTGGCACCCGATTCAAAGCCATTTCCTTCCGCAAAACAAAATCCTTCAAACACGCCTGACCCCGAAGCGATTCGTCTCAATTTAAAAGCCCAACAACTCGTATGGACGAGTGAAGGAGAACGAATTATTAAAGCAGGCAAGAATCTTACTACCAACCCAGAAATAATCATTTCCAGCATGGATGGAAAATTCGTTAGTGCTTTCCCATCTACACAGAATCAGTTGATGCAACCTATCGATAAAGGACCCCGCCAGAATGGAGCATTGGAAGGAATTACTTTTGGAAAAGATTATCGCACATTGTATGCCTGCATGGAAGAGCCATTATATGAGGATGGCCCACGGGCAGATGTAATTAAAACAAACTCGTGGGTGAGGCTTTATCAATATGACGTTGAAACCAGAAATAACATAGCACAGTATGCGTATCCGTTAGAACCAGTTGCGAGGCCTACCATTCTTCCCAATACTTTTAAAGTCAATGGAGTTTCAGAAATTCTATCGGTTAACGACCATCAATTATTGTTTGTGGAAAGATCTTTTTCTACCGGACGTCTGGCATGTACCATAAAGATATTTATTACTGATTTAGGAAATGCTGAAAATATTATAGCCAATCCTTCCTTGATAGAAAATCCACCCGTAAATTATTTAACTAAAAAATTAATATTGAATACCGATGATTTGGGAATATATATTGACAATGTGGAAGGCGTAACATTTGGCCCAACCCTTCCAAATGGTCACCGAACGTTGGTCTTTGTTACCGATAATAATTTCGTACCGTTGGAAAAAACACAATTACTTCTTTTTGAAGTAATTCCGAACTAAAGAATAAATCAATTAACTATCCTCATACTCCATTTTCATTTTTTTGATTCTGTCTTCTAATTTTTCTGTGGATAATTTTTCACGAGTCCGATCAACCATAATTGGAAAAGCGAAAGGAGTCGGCTTAGCTGGTTGTGTGATCACTATTTTCTGTTGGGCAATTCTTTCCAAGGCTTGTCGCAACCGGGCTTCTTCCAACTGAAAATCCATGACCTCCTCAAATGCTTGAAGTAATAGCAGATTATCAGATTCATACTCATGAAATACATTGAAGAAGAGTTGTGAGGAAGATTGGAGATGTTTGTCCTTCATCCGTTTACCCGGCATACCTTTAAACACCAATCCTGAAATCGCAGCGATATCCCGAAACTTTCTTCGAGCCATTTCAGTGGCATTGATGCTAGCATAGATATCTATTGACAAATGTTCCATTCCCAAGACATTGGTCTCGACTGCTTCAAAAATAGGAATGGGTTGATCCGACAATAACTCAAAACCATAATCATTCATGGCAATTGAAAATGTGATGGGAATAATCTTAGCGATGCGGTAGGCCACCAACGCGCCCAACCCTTCGTGTACATTGCGTCCTTCAAACGGATACATCACTACATGATATCCTTCGTTGCTTTGAAAATATTCAATGAGAAATTCACTTTTAGTGGGAAGATGGGAGCGGTTCTTTTGCAAATCCATCAATGGCTTTAAAAAACGCATCTCCTCATCAGACTCTTTATTTCTGGCCGCCTCATCTATTTTCAGTCGGATCATTTCACTCAGTTGTGAAGAAAGCGGCATCCTCCCTCCTTGCCACGATGGAACCTTTCCTGACTTGCGTTTTGATTTTCGAACGTGTGCTTCCATTTCTTTGATGCGTACCAATTCTAAACATTGTCCAGCAAACCAAAATACATCACCGATGTGTAAACTAGAAATGAAATACTCTTCGATGGTACCCAGGTATTTTCCTGTGGCATACTTAACATGCATCAACGTATCTCCTACAATGGTTCCGATACTTAGCCGGTGCTTTTGGGCAATCTGTTTACTTTCTACTTTATATATTCCCTCTTCGACAATTACCTTTCTGTATTCATCATACGCAGTTAGCGCCTCCCCTCCAGAAACAATAAAATTTAAACACCATATCCACTCCTCCTCGGTAATCGATGCATAACTGACTGTCTCTCTTAGTTCATTCAATATTTCTTCCGGCCGAAAGCCATCCCCTACGGCAAGTGTTACCAGGTATTGAACCAATACATCAAACGAACGAATATATGGCAGCCGATCTTCTACTATTTTTTGATTGATCGCTTCGCGAAGCGCAGCAGCCTCCGTTAGTTCCAATGAGTTGGTTGGCAAAAAATAAATTCGGCTCGTGGCCCCCGGTTGATGTCCACTCCTTCCGGCCCGTTGCAAAAATCTTGCAACACCTTTAGGACTTCCAACTTGAATGATGGTTTCTACCGGTCGAAAGTCTACTCCCAAATCTAAACTGGAAGTACAAACCACCGCTTTTAACTTTCCTTCATGTAATTGATCTTCCACCCAGTTTCGGGTGACAGCACTTATCGATCCATGATGCATAGCTAATATACCTGATAGCTCCGGGGCCTTAGCTAATAATTTTTGGTACCAAATTTCCGCGAAGGACCGGGTATTGGTAAATATTAAGGTACTGGTGCTATTGTGAATGATCGGAATGACTTTGTCGAGAAGTTGAATACCTAGATGCCCTGACCAGGGCATGCGTTCAAGTTCATCCGGAAAAATAGAAATAATCTCTACCTTCTTTTCAATCTGCGCTTTAATGACTTTATATCTATTTGTCTGGTAAAAATTTCCGAGTAATACCTGCAACGATTGATCCATGTTGCCGATTGTAGCTGAAATACCCCATACTTTAAGAGAAGGACGAATACCCTTCAATCGAGAGAGTGCCAACTCCATCAAAACACCACGCTTAGAACCAATGAGTTCATGCCATTCATCAACTACTATCGCCTGTAAGTTTTCAAAGTATAATCCACAACCCTTTTGCGAAAGCAAGAGATGCAAACTCTCTGGAGTAGTAATCAGAAAGTCCGGAGGGCTTTCTTTTTGTCTGGCTCGTTCCTTCGTAGAAGTGTCGCCTGTACGCACACCCACTTTCCATTTAGTACCTAATCCAGTACTTGCCTTTATGGCAGCGAGTTCAATCTCCTTTCCAAGTGCACGAATGGGCGTGATCCAAATTGCTTTGGGGCCTTTTGCTTTTCCGACCGAGAAAGATTCTAAGAGAATGGGAATAAGCAAAGAATATGTTTTTCCGCTGCCTGTAGGAGCATTCACCATGCCACTAAAGCCAACGGCATAGGCTTGCCAGGCTTCTCTTTGGAAGTCAAAGGGACACCATCCTTGGGTCTTAAACCAGTTCTCTCCTTTCGCCCAAATTGTCGGATCCATTAGATATTTAATCAGCCTAAAGTAACAATTTATATTTTTGAGTGTTTTTGTTTAAAGTTTGGCGATTACATGGGTAAATATTCAATCAAAGAATTAGAACAGCTTTCCGGCATTAAAGCGCATACGATCCGTATTTGGGAAAAACGGCATCAGCTGATAGCACCTCAGCGATCCACCACCAACATTAGGTCTTACTCGGATGATGACTTGAAGAAAATCATTAACGTATCAGTTCTTAACAACAACGGTGTAAAGATTTCTAAAATAGTAAAGTTGAGCCTTGCTGAAATAAATCAGCAAGTGGTAGACCTGAGTGAGTCAAAAAATGACATCGACATTTACATTGAACAACTGATCGTGGCCATGATTGACATGGAAGAAGAGGTGTTTGAGAAGTTGCTGGGCTCGCTTACTCTTAAGTTCGGATTTGAAAGGACCATGCTGGAGATTGTGTACCCCTTCATGGAAAAAATTGGAGTGCTTTGGCTTACTGACAATATTACCCCAGCACAGGAGCATTTTATCTCACATCTGATCCGGCAAAAAATAATCGTAGCCATCGATGCCCTACCTCTAGCGCCAAAAACCGAGAAGAAAGCAGTATTGTTTTTGCGGGAAACTGAAATACATGAGCTTGGTCTTCTTTTTTATCATTACATGATTAAAAAGATGGGAATCCGCACTTATTATTTGGGACAAACCGTACCTCATAAATCACTGATTTCTGCCTGCGGAGAACATCAACCCGACTTGATTATAACAGCACTAACGGCCGGACCAAAACCATCTGAAATGCAAAAGTATTTGGATCAACTTTCCGCTGATTTCCCGAATTCCAGGATATTAATTACTGGTTATGCCTTGAAAAAAATTGAAGTAAACCCACCAAAGAACATTTCAATTTTTGCAAATGTGCTGATTCTCAAGGAGATACTTTCAAAACAGTAATTGTTTACTCTTTTTTAAATTATATTAAACAAAACATTGATAAAGTCAAAATAATAGGTAATTTTGTTCATCGTTTCACATAAATAAATGAACAAAATGGTAGCACTTGACTTCGATACGCAACTTGCCGGCATGAGGCCGACACTCAGAAGTTTCACCCATCGCTTCACTCGTGATCGGGAAGAGTCGTTGGATTTAGTACAGGATACGATTCTTAAAGCATTAACCTACCGCAACAAGTTTCGAGAAGACACTAATCTAAAAGGTTGGTTATTCACGATCATGCGAAATACATACATCAACAATTATCGCAAGTCAAAGAGAGAAAGAACTTCTACAGACAGTACCAAAGAATTATATCATCTAAATGTAGAGGATATGCATACCTTCAATAGGCCCGAAGGTAGCATTGAGTTTAAAGAAGTTTGGAAAAATGTCAATTCGGTGAAGGATGAGTTGTTGATTCCTTTCAAAATGCACACGACTGGTTATAAATACCATGAAATTGCAGAGCATTTGAAACTTCCCATTGGAACTGTAAAAAATAGAATTTTCCATGCTCGCAAAGAGATTCAGAAAAAATTAACGGGATACGAATAGGATAAAATTTGTTCTCATATTGAAATCCTTTCAACACTGAAAGGATTTTTGTGTTTTAAGGGGTATTATTGAATATGAAAAAAGTAGCAGTCATTGGTTCTGGATTCGCGGGTTTGGCGGCTGCATCTTGTCTTGCCAAAAATAACTTTGATGTAACAGTCTTTGAGAAAAATACATCGGCTGGTGGTCGTGCTCGTAAGTTTGAAACCAACGGATTTGTTTTTGACATGGGGCCTAGTTGGTATTGGATGCCGGATGTCTTTGAAAAGTATTTTGCTCTGTTCGGCAAAACTCCCGCAGATTACTATGAGCTGAAACGGCTTGATCCCTCCTATCGCGTATTTTTTTCCGAAACCGATCACAAAGACATTCCTGCGGGAGAAAAAGCTTTAAGGGATTTCTTTGAAAGTATGGAGAAGGGAAGCAGTGTTCACCTTACTCAATTTTTGAAGGAAGGAAAATATAAATATGACATTGGGGTCAACAAATTAGTTTACAAACCAGGCTTATCCATTTTAGAATTAGCTGATCTAGATTTACTAAAAGGGGTTTTTAAGCTGCATGTTTTCGAATCCGTTTCGGCTTACGTAAAGAAGTATTTTAAAGATTCTCGACTGATTCAGTTACTCGAATTTCCAGTTCTATTTTTGGGAGCACCCGCAGACAAGACTCCGGCACTCTACACCTTAATGAATTATGCAGACATGGCACTTGGCACATGGTATCCGATGGGGGGAATGCATAAAATTATAGAAGGTATGGTAAAAGTGGCTGACGATTTGGGTGTTAAGTTTGAATTCAATAGTGAAGTAGAAAAAATAAATGTTGCCGGGACGCAAGCGCAAAGCATACTAGTGAACGGAATCCAAAAAGATTTTGACTTCATCGTTGCGGGGGGTGATTATCATCATATAGAGCAGAATTTATTGCCTGCATCGCACCGTAGATATACTGAAAGTTACTGGCAAACTAGAGTAATGGCTCCTTCCAGTTTGATTTATTATTTGGGAATTTCCAAGAGGGTCAAAAATCTACAACATCACAATTTGTTCTTTGATCGTGATTTCGGCAGGCATGCACAAGAGATTTACAACAGCCCTCAATGGCCTACTGATCCGTTGTTTTATGTTTCGGTACCATCCAAAACAGACCCTACTGTAGCCCCGGAAGGGCATGAAAATATATTCTTATTAATGCCAGTGGCTCCGGGATTAGAAGATCATGAATCTATCCGGGAAAAGTACTTCAATTTAATGCTTGATCGTATTGAATCCTTGACAGGAGACTCCTGGCGAGACCAAATTGTATTCAAAAGAAGCTATGCGCACTCGGATTTTGTGTCAGATTACCACGCATTTAAAGGAAATGCCTACGGTTTGGCGAACACTATATCACAGACCGCGAATTTGAAGCCCTCGATGATAAACAAAAAGGTCAAAAACCTGTTTTATACAGGACAATTAACTGTTCCTGGGCCTGGGGTACCGCCTTCGCTCATTTCAGGGCAAGTGGTTGCCAGTCAAATAATAGCACAAGAAATTACGAAGCAAAAAAATAAACCAATAAATTCACGCTTAAATGCGAGTAAATCTTAAGCTGAAAAACTAAAAGAGGTATGAGCAAAGAATTGTTTGATCAGGTGTCAAGTCGGTGTAGTCGGGTTACAACAAATGCCTATAGCACTTCTTTTTCCCTCGGTATACGCTGTCTGGAAAAAGAATTGCGCGAACCCATTTATTCTATCTACGGATTTGTTCGATTTGCCGATGAAATCGTTGATACCTTTCATGACTACAATAAAGAATTACTCCTGGCTCGTTTTAAAACAGAGACATACCAGGCAATAGAGGAAAAAATTAGTCTTAACCCCATTCTCAATAGTTTTCAAAAAACAGTTCATCGATATGGTATCGAACGAGAACTGTATGATCAGTTTTTGAAGAGCATGGAAATGGACTTACAGAAAACCAGCTACGATCAACAGGGCATTCATCAGTATATACTTGGATCAGCTGAGGTAGTAGGTTTAATGATCTTACGGGTGTTCTGTAAAAATAACACAACAATGTACGAGCGTTTGAAGCCCGCAGCGATGAAACTAGCTTCAGCTTTTCAAAAAATAAATTTTTTACGTGATTTGAATGCTGATTTCAATCAAATGGGGCGCAACTATTTCCCGGGAGTTGATCTTTCTCGATTTGATGATCACACCAAAAAAGAAATTGAAAAAGACATATCGAATGATTTTAGAGCAGGCTACGAAGGAATTAAACAACTACCCAAATCGGCTCGTTTTGGAGTTTATGTAGCGTACCTTTATTATTTAGCACTTTTTAAGAAAATAAGAAACACAAGTAGTAATACGGTGCTCACTAATCGGATTCGTGTGAAAAATCGGACAAAATTTTCTATTCTGGCTTATTCCTATTTGCGTCATCAATTAAACCTTATCTAATGGACCACGTGATCTTGGTAGATGAGGCCGACCAAATTGTTGGCACCATGGAGAAGCTAGAGGCTCATATGAAAGGAGCTTTGCATCGGGCTTTCTCCGTACTGATCTTCAACTCACACGGTGAAATGCTTATTCAAAAAAGAGCCAAATCAAAATATCATAGTGGAGGCCTTTGGACGAATGCATGTTGTAGTCATCCCATTCAGGATCAAAACATAGAGACAACCATTCAACATAGACTTAAATATGAGATGGGAATCGATGTGTCTCTTGAGTACTTCTATAAGTTTACCTATCGCGCTTGTTTGGATAAAGATCTCATTGAACACGAAGTAGATTATGTTTATAAAGGCACGTATGATGGAACTCCGGCTATAAATTTAGAAGAAGTAGAAGACTGGAAATATATCAGCCTTCATGATCTACAGCTTTCTATTGATTCTAATCCTCAAGAATATACGTATTGGTTTAAAGTGATCGTAGGTCATTCAGAATTACGAAAGATAATTCCCGGCAATCCTAAACTGAAAAATCAATTTACTTAATAACCGTGGGAAAGTTTGATACTAATTATATCCTGGCAATAACCCTTTCATAAAAACCACACGCCTCACTAATCTGCTTTACCTCACAACTTTCATTTCGCATGTGAGCCATCATATAATCGCCTGGGCCAAAACCAATTGTTGGTATACCTAAGCTTACCGGTGTAACTGCATTAGTACTAAAATCCCAGAATTCAAATCGAGTAGGTGGCTTACCAAAATAATCACCATAAGCTGTCACACAAGCCTGGGCTAGAGGATGGTGTAGGTCAATTTTCCATGCGAGATGAAATGGTTTATAGTTAATCTTTAAACCCGTCCAACTTTTTCTATGTAGAGTATCTACTTGCCAGCTCGCATTTATACCCTTTATGATTTCATCCATCTCTCGTTGGATGGATTCTTTTGTTTCTCCCGGCATCATTCTTCTATCCAAATAAGCTTCGCATTCGGATGGAACTGCATTCAATGAAGCACTTACACTAGAAATTTTAGACATCACTAAGGTGCCTCTTTGTTCTCCCTGCTTCGACAACTCTGCGTTTCTATTTTCAACGCGATGAATGATTTCGACCATCTTATAAATTGCATTCACTCCTATTTCGGGTGCGGCCCCATGTGCAGAAGTTCCTTGTGCTTTAATGGAAATTTGGACTTTGCCTTTATGACCAAGAGCAATACAATTATTAGACGGTTCGCAAATGATTACGAAGTCAGGCTTTAAGTTTCGTTCTGTAAAAAGATGCTTCAAATTTTCGCCATCACAGTCTTCTTCAAATACAGTGGCAGAAACATAAACCGTCTTACCTTCCGTAAATCCATTTTTCTTAGCCAATGCTCCCGCATAAACAGAGGCAGCTACTGATGATTTCATGTCTACTGACCCACGGCCATGCAGACGGCCGTTGATGATTTCCCCGCTGAAAGGTGGCAGTTCCCACTCGCTTTCATCATTCACTTCCACCGTGTCTACATGTGAATCGAATAAGATTGACTTTGGACCGTTTCCAATTCGGCCCAGCACATTTCCCATCTGATCAATAACTACTTCATCATAGCCAAGCGAAAGCATCTTCTTTTCAACCACTTTGATGGCTTCTTCTTCTTGGCCTGAGTAGCTTTTGATGCGTACAAGCTGTTGCGCAAATTCGAGAATTTCTTTTTCCAACATGCTGGAAAACATAAAATGAGAAGACTAGTTACCCATCACACTAAAGCTATAAACATAGTAATTAGAATCTACCTTAATGATTGCGCTACTCGCTTCGAGTTTTTCTGCTTTCGGTTGAGTGGTGGGCTTTACTACTTTTTCTTTACCATCTAGGTAGATTTTGATAGGCATATCAAAAGTATTGATACAATTAGACCAGCGGTACACCAACATCCCATCTTTAATCCAATATTCAAAAACGGGAATTCGACTGTCGCGCAAATATTGATCAAAGAATGCCTTCAGTTTAAGACTTGTACTTTTCGCGATGTATTCCTCAATTTGTTTTGTGGTCACTGTTTGATGATAGAACTCTTTGTTGAGGCCTCGAAGTGTCGCTCTCCATGTTTCATCATTTTGTACCCACTGCCTTAGTGTATGCAATAGGTTGTTGCCTTTGCTATACATATCCGAAGAGCCTTCTCCATTGACGTCATAGTCACCAATAAGAGGCTTCTTATTTTGAATGCCCATCCGAAGTCCTCTCGTATATTCCGCACCAGCTTCTTTGCCATAGTAGTATTCTACAAACAAACTTTCTGAATAATTGGTAAACCCTTCATGTAACCACATATCGGCAATGTCTGTGTAGGTAATATTATTCGCAAACCACTCATGACCCGATTCATGAATGATGATGTAATCCCATTTTAAACCCCATCCCGTAGAACTTAAATCTCTACCTAAATAGCCATTCTTAAATCCATTCCCATAAGTTACCGAACTTTGATGTTCCATTCCCAGATAGGGCACTTCGACTAACTTATAACTATCTTCATAAAAAGGATACGGACCAAACCAGTGTTCGAACGCTTTCATCATTCGAGGAGCATCTTTAAAATGAACTTTTGCTTTTTCCAAATTGGGTCGCAGCACCCAATAGTCCATATCAAGTAATCCCTTCTCTCCGTTGTATTTTTCAGAATAATGTGCGTAGTCACCAATGTTAATATTTACACCGTAGTTATTAATTGGATTAACAACTTCCCACGTATAGGTTTTAGTTTTATCTTTTTCTCTCATTTCCTTCTTTAATCGACCGTTCGAAATAGCCACTAAATTTCCGGGAACATTTACAGAAATCAGCATTCCATTATCAGGCTCATCATACATATGATCTTTACAGGGCCACCACAAGCTTGCACCAATACCTTGGCAAGAAGTGGCTATAAAATGATTACCAATAGAATCTTTCTTCCAGGAAAAGCCCCCATCCCAAGGCGCATTCACAGCGAGATGCGGCTTGCCTGAAAAATCAATTTTCAGATTATTAATTTCGCCCGGATTTTGTTGTTTTTTTAATTTAATAAAATGCGCATTTCCTTCGTGCGTTATCTCCAAAGTAGTTCCGTCCTGAGAAACATGATCAATCAGTAGGGGTTGCTGCAAGTCAATTTGGAGAACATCCTGATTCTTCAACACTTTATAACGAATGATGTTACTGCCCTTAATGGTTTGACTTTCCGGATTTACCGAAACAGACAAATCATACTTGAGCAAATCCCACCATATGCGCTCCGGTGTGACAGATCCCCGCAATGAATCTTGACGAGTGTAAGTTCGGGATGAAAAAAGTTGTTGCCCTTGGGCAGAAAAAACGATTACGCTAAGTAACAAAGCAACACTATATTTCTTCATACTATAAATATTTTTAATGACTATTTCAAATCCTAATTCAAGTATCACGTTTTCAAAATTAATAAGAGGCTGCTGTCATGGCATAATGATTCATCCTATAAAGTCAATCCTAAAATCTGATTCTTCAAAAGAATTACTTTATTATAGAAATAAAACATACTAATGTTCTATACCTCTTTGGAAACGCGCATCTCGATTGGAGGAACAGGCTTTACTTTTGCTTGTTCAGGCATATACTTCTGAAGAAACTGTTTCTTAAAATCTCGGTAGGTGGATACACCACCGATTTTATGCAAGCAATAAATGTAGATCCACGCCAAGTCTAATTGGTACGGTAAAAAGCCGGCACGGGCTCCGTCCGGATACAAGTGATGATTATTGTGCCACTCTCCAGAAAACCAACCTGGTCTCGATTGATTGATGGAGGTATTACTTCTGTCAAAATCAATCCCATCCACATGTTTTAATTTTCCGCCACCATGCCCTGTGTAATTAAATGCTCGTACTAAAACAAACCAAAATAAGGCACCACTAAAAAGGGCACAAGCCAAACCATGACCACCGATCAAGAAAAAAACACCGTACCAAAATGACCAATTCAATATCCAAAGTCCAACTGTATACCAAGGAGTAGCTACCGATCCCCACTTCAAATATTGGCTATAGCTATTGAGCTGTACTCCGGTGTGACTTAAGAAATGAGATGTCTTTTTAAATTCCTCCTCTGTCAATTCCTTCGAAATCGCCTGATGGTTTACATCTGAGAGCATACAATACATCAACCCTCCTCCTACATTATAAGGATCACCCGGCTTATCCGATTTTAAATGATGTACATGATGAGATACGACATACACTTCTTCTGGAAATGTCCGTAACACTAAGTTCTGCGTGATAAAGCGCCAAATTGGATGGCTAAAAGTATAGGCCCGATGAGTACTATAGCGATGAAACCAAATGGTGCCATGCGTGCTCATGATAATCATGGCATATAAAATGAAAACACCTAGTAAAGGCAACGAAAAATAAACGAACAAAAAGAAATAAAGGAAAGGCAACATGGTCAAAGCCATAAACCAATTAATAAAAGGAATCCAGTTCTTTCTCGTTTTAAAGATATTAATGCGTGAAAATGCTTCTGCAAAAAGACGGGGGACGGTAGGCTTCACTAATTCACCATTCGAATCGGTCCAACCATAAGAGGGTACTTGTAATACATTGTCAATAAAAGCCATGAATATTTTGTGAAATTTTTTAACTATTTTTTAGCTGCACAAGATAACCCTTTATTTTCAAACAAAGTGATCATCTGAAATCTTCATGAGGATTACAACAATCATAAATTTATGAAACCGCTTTTTAGTTGGTATTTGAAGGGTTTTAAATATGTTTAAGGTTGACGTTCACGGCTTGATTTTCCGGGAACTAAAAGCGCAGAGCTAAAGGAGGAACCATCAATTCTCCTTTTTAGTGAAATCAAAGTTATAGGTGAATTGGGTCATTAGGCCAATATTATTTTCTTGTTTAGTTCCGTTCGATTTAAGTAGTGCCTGAAAAAAGAATCCCGTTTGCAATGTAACTTGTTGGCTAAATTGGTAGCCAAGGCCTAAATAGATTCGGTTTTGGTCAGGAGAATGAAAAGTTACTTTGTCTCCCCAACTAACAAAAATCTCATCATAAAAACTTCCGAAAAATGTACCTGCTTCTATCTTAGATCTATTGAAAGGATAGTTAACCATTGCTCTGTATCGAAGGCGAGTTTGATGAACAATAAAACCTTCATCACTAAGACCTTGATGTGATTGAATTATTCTTTCCTCAACTCGAAAACGGTGGTTGAATACAAACTTGCCACTGTTATGTTTTACGATTATTTGTTGATAGAAGCGTCTTTCGTTATTCGCAATGGGCGCTGGCTGATCTCCATAGATAAAATTCTGGATGTAAACGAAACCAATGGGAGCTATACTAATCGTCTTTGAAACGACCCACTCGGGCGCAATGCGGTATTGAAACATCATTGGCTCAAACCCCTTGACATATCGAAGATGCACATCAGCATAAACATTAACATACTTAGACAGCTTGGAAGTTGAAGTGATGGCAAACCACTCGGTGGGCTGGTCAACAACAGCCTCCTGTGCCTCCACGATATAATCAGCTGATAAACAGAATATTATAATAATATAGGCTTTCAATAATTTGGTTAGTTCAATGTTCCTATAAATTTATCAATTAACAATTACTTCATATACACATAAAATTGGATCCTCGCAGATTAGCCAAAGAAATGAATGTGAATTACCAGTCTATCATTACCAATCATATAAATTGCTGAACTTGGCTTTTTATTTATCGTTGTTCTGAAGATGTTAGTTATTAAAGACTTAAAAAAGGAGTATGGCGCTCAGCTGATTCTGCATATTCCAAACTTAATATTTGAGAGCGGGCTATTTTGGATAAAAGGAGCCAATGGTTCAGGTAAATCCACCCTACTAAAAATAATAGCCGGCATGATTCCCTTCGAGGGCGAGGTAGAAATAGATAACGTGAATTTACGCCATCAACCTACTGAATACCGCAGGTTAATAAACTATGTGGAAGCAGAACCACTGTATCCTCCCTTTCTGACAGGGCAAGATTTGATTTCATTTTTCTGTACAACGCAAAAAGCGAAGAAAGAAGAAGTCGATGTTCTGATTCAAAAATTCAATATTGGGTCATTCATCAAAAATCCAATTGGCACCTATTCAAGCGGGATGGTTAAAAAACTTTCCTTGGTCCTGGCTTTCATTGGGCAACCAAAATACATTTTGCTAGACGAGCCGCTCGTTACTATTGATAAGGAAACCGTCCCTATCCTTTATGGCTTAATTGAAACCCATTTATCGAAGGGAGTAAATTTCCTCTTTACTTCCCATCAAGCATTTGATATTGTCCATCACCAAGTACAAGAACTATTGGTCATAGATCATCAGATATGTTATCAATAAATAAAGTCCTGCTGAAAGTATTGGTAGCGAAATTTTATGAGCGCAATGCCGGGCTATTCTTTTTTGTATTCTTTTTAATGTTTGGTATTGTTGAGTCTACTCAAATTGTGAGCTATCATGTATCGCTCATGTATGCGACCCTCACTGCTCCAATCTTTCTTATTTGTGTTTCTATCGTATGGACATTGTATCTAATCAAATGCATTCAGTTTATCAATGCTCAACTCCGTAAACCCGAAAACAGTTTTCTATTTCAACTCGCTCGTTTACGTTTGAATCAACAATATTTGAGTATCCTATTTAGCGTCTTCCTTATGGACGAACCCGTACTTATTTATTCGGGTTTTATTGTTGGCCTTGGCATTTATTCCAAGATCTATCTCACTTCGTTTCTCATCATACTCTTTCATCTATTCGGTATTTTAATTGCATCTGCCATCATTACTTACCAACTTAACTCAACGCATCGCAGTCTTCATTTGCTTACGTTGCCTTCCTTTCATTGGAAGTGGCCAAAACCTTTTCCATTATTTTATATTGGGCAATTAACTTCACAATTACCTAGCGTGCTATTCTTTACGAAAGCCTTTTCGATACTTTCTATCTATGGTTTTTTACAAATGTCCATCGATCATTATGAAATAAGGATTGCTTTGATGGCATTGCAATTTGGGTTGGCAGCGCATGCTGTTATCATTTTTGAATTCCGAAAATTTGAAGATCGCTTCCTTTCTTTTACAAGGAGCCTCCCTATTTCAATCGCTAAACGATTCGGCCAAATGGCGGTTGTCTACTTAATTTTATTACTACCCGAAAGCATCATGCTTTTAGTGAATCACTATATGCTATTCGATGTAGTGGTCATTTATTTTTTGGGTGTCGGCATATTGATGTTCCTTCACTCTCGATTGTATGTTGAATTGAATAACGATAAACACCTGCAATGGGTATTGGGCCTTTTTCTCATTTCCTTTATGCTTATTCTTTTCAAGGCCTATTTAGCTGAATTAGCAATGATATGGTTGCTAGCCTACTATTATTTTAACCGATATTATTATTCCTTTGAGCCAACTTCTGAGTAACAATTACGCCAGAACGGTGTTTTAACAATAAATATTATGCTTTCCTTTTTCAAAAAAGACCCTATCAAAGAGTTGACCAATAAAAGAATTAAATTATTGGAAGAAGCCATGCACATACAGCGCTCTGGCGACTTGAAATTATATGCTGTTAAGATGGAAGCGATCGACAAATTAGAAAAGGAGTTAGATGCCCTTCAAGCTGCCAAAAGCTGAAAAGCTAGTCACCAAAACAACTACCCTCTTTTGGTTCAGGCGCGATTTACGGCTGCAAGACAATGCCGGCTTGTTTCACGCGCTGAAAGAAAATGATAGCGTCATTCCTATTTTTGTTTTTGACACCGAAATACTCGATAAGCTAGAAGACAAAGCTGATCTGCGGGTCGCTTTCATTCATCAATCGCTAGCGCTGATGCAAAAGCAGTTGGTAGATCTGGGTAGTACATTACTTGTACTTCATGGCAACCCGATTGAAATTTTTAAAGAGTTAACTCCTAAAGCTGTTTACACCAATCACGATTACGAACCATACGCTCGGACCCGCGATGCACAGGTGAAAGAGATTTTAGAAAATAAAGGCGTGGTCTTCAAAACATTCAAAGACCAAGTCATTTTTGAAAAAGGCGAAGTGACCAAAGACGATGGTAAGCCTTATACCATCTTCACTCCCTACAGTAGAAAATGGAAAAGTAAATTGGAGGAGTCAACGTTGAAGAGTTTCGCTACTGAAAAGTATTTTGACCATTTCAAGAAAATAGCTCAGATAGCTTTGCCGACATTGAAAGAAATAGGCTTTCAAGAAACATATTTCAATTTCCCCGAGCGATTGGTCAAACAATCCATTGTTGAGCAATACGACAAACAACGAAACTTCCCTGCCATTGCCGGCACAACCAAACTGAGTGTTCATCTGCGATTCGGGACAGTCAGTATTCGAAAGCTGGCGCAAGTGGCGCAGAAGAAAAATGAAACGTGGCTGAATGAATTAATCTGGCGAGATTTTTATCATATGATTTTGTGGCATTTCCCGCAGGTAGAAAAAAAGTCTTTCAAACCCGACTACGATAAAATCGAATGGAGGAATAATGAAAAAGAATTCGAAGCGTGGTGTGAAGGCAAAACGGGTTACCCGATTGTAGATGCTGGTATGCGTGAGCTGAACACGACTGGCTTTATGCACAACCGTGTACGCATGATTACCGCCAGTTTTCTTACCAAACATTTGCTCATTGACTGGCGCTGGGGCGAAGCTTACTTTGCCAAAATATTACTGGACTTTGATTTAGCCGCCAACAACGGTGGCTGGCAATGGGCGGCCAGTTCCGGTTGCGATGCCGCTCCTTACTTCCGCGTTTTCAATCCAGCTTTACAAACAGAAAAATTTGATCCTAAGTTAGAGTACATAAAGAAATGGGTGCCAGAGTTTGGAACAACGTCCTATCCAAAGCAGATTGTTGAGCATAAGATGGCTAGAGAGCGCGTGCTGAAAACATACAAAGAAGCCTTAGAGAATACCCCCTAAATTATTACTAAACAGTGCTTTCATTAGGAAAAGTGTAACATTTAACACTTTTTCGTACTAAAATGTGTTATAAAATACATTTATTCGTACTAAAAAGTGTATTTTCGATGCAAATACGCCCTTTAGCACTAATTATGAATAGATTATACTCTACCCAGCTTAAAAAATGGAAGGATAGTAAGAAGAGAAAGCCACTGATCATACAAGGTGCCAGGCAAGTGGGCAAAACTTGGTTGATGAAAGAGTTTGGCAGACGCGAATTTGAAAGCGTAATTTATCTGAATTTTGAAAGCAGCAGCCGACTAAAAGAATTATTTGTTGCCGACTTTAATATTCAAAGAATTATTGCCAGCATAGAGATAGAGGCAAATCAAAAAATTGTTGCAGACAAAACGCTACTTCTATTCGATGAAGTACAAGAAGCCGAAAAAGGACTCACTGCCCTAAAATATTTTTACGAGCAAGCACCCGAGTACTATATCATAGCCGCAGGTTCGTTATTAGGTGTTTCTATGCAGAAGCAGAGCTCGTTTCCAGTGGGTAAAGTTGATTTTATAAAATTGCATCCAATAAGTTTTAGAGAGTTTCTGTTAAACCTTGGAGAAGAAAAACTTTACGAGCAGTTAACAGCAAGCAACTTCGGAGTATTAACGTTGTTTCATCAGAAATTAATAGAGTATTTGCGCTTATATTACTTTATTGGCGGAATGCCCGAAGTGGTTTCTCACTACATCGAACATAAAAATATTGAAGCTGTTCGAGGCATTCAGCAAAAAATACTAATAGGTTATGAAAACGATTTTGCAAAACATGCACCTCATGAAATCATACCAAGAATAAAACTAGTATGGAATTCTATTCTGAGTCAGTTGGCCATGGAGAATAGAAAATTTATTTATGGACAAATAAAAAAAGGCGCAAGAGCCAAAGATTTTGAAATGGCTATAAATTGGTTAGTGGATGCAGGGCTCATTTTAAAAGTAAACAGAATAGCAAAACCAACACTACCCCTAAACGCATATATGGATATAGATGCATTTAAATTATTCTTTGTTGATATTGGTCTACTCAATGCGATGGGCAACTTAGACGCCAAAATATTACTTGAGAAAAATAATATCCTTACTGAGTACAAAGGCGCGCTGACCGAGCAATTCGTTTGCCAGCAACTAACCATAGGACAGCAACTATTTTACTGGACTGCCGAAGCTTCCACTGCCGAAATAGATTTTGTATTGCAATACAATAACGAAGCTATACCTATCGAAGTAAAAGCAGAAGAAAATTTGAAAGCCAAAAGCCTAAAATTATTCGTAGAGAAATTCAAAATCAAAACTGCCTTTCGTACCTCCATGAACAAGTACCGAAAGCAAGAATGGTTGACCAATATTCCCTTGTATGCAGTAGAAGGTATTTTACCTAAAGTTTAAACAAATCTGCGCAACCTTGGTTATACGTCCATGGCAAATACCTTAATCATCGGAGCCTCTTCGGGCATTGGCGCATCACTGGCAAAACAACTGATAGCAGAAGGAAATCAGGTTTTTGGCACATTCAATAAAACGACAATTGCAACTCCAGTTGGTTTTGCGAAGTTCCAACCGCTCAACGTTTTAGATGAAAATCCTGACTTCTCTTTTTTACCCGATAGTTTGGATGGTTTAGTGTATTGCCCCGGTGCGGTGAATTTAAAACCTTTCGCACGAGTCAAGCCGGAAGATTTTGTAACTGATTTTCAATTGCAACTGGTAGGTGCCGTCAAAGTCATTCAAGCCTGCCTTCCAAAGTTGAAGAATTCTAATCATTCGTCAATTGTACTTTTTTCTACGGTGGCCATGCAGATGGGTTTCAATTTCCATTCGCTGGTGGCTTCCTCTAAAGGAGCAGTAGAAGGATTAACAAGGGCATTAGCTGCAGAGTTTGCGCCAAAAATTCGTGTCAATTGTATTGCCCCCTCTATTACAGATACTCCTCTTGCCGGAACGCTTCTCAATACCGATGAGAAGAAAGAAGCCAATGCACAGCGCCATCCTCTAAAGAAAATTGGTAAGCCCGAAGATCTTGCCAACCTTGCTTCTTTCTTACTTTCTGAAAAATCAAGTTGGATCACCGGGCAAGTAATACATTCAGATGGTGGCATGTCGAGCGTAAAAATGTAGGGGTAATGAAGCGTCCCTGGAACCTCGCTAGTATTCCGGTTTATAGTCTGGCTACGTATGACGGAGCGCGGGTGAACATGAATATTTGCACGTATGTTTCAGCTGTAAGCATGAAACCTAAACGATATATGGTTGCCGTATATCATGAGACTCTGTCACTCCACAATATACTCCATAGCCAAACTGCCGTTCTGCAAGTACTAGGTAAACAGCACTTTTCCCTTGTCAATGTTCTTGGCAAAAAGAGTGGGCTTCGATATGATAAAGAATCCTATTTGAACAAAAAGAAATGCCTCGAACTGTGGAACGATAAAAGAGTATTGACCGGTTGCGCGGGATTAATTGAATTAGAAAAGATCTGGTCAAAGGATGCTGGAGACCATACCATGTTCTTGTTTGATATAAAGAGATTTCAAACCAATCATGAAAGCGTTTTGATGTTGGATGACTTAAGGGAAAAAGGGTTGGTGAGAATTTAAGATCGTTAGTACATTTTAGTGATATGCACAAGAAACAAAATCTTCCTACTAAAATTTGCACCGTCTGTGGTCGGCCTTTTACGTGGCGGAAAAAATGGGCGAAGGTGTGGGAGGAAGTAAAATATTGCAGCGATCGTTGCAGGAGCAATCGAAATAAAAACGAAGCGATTCAAATAAAATAAATTTGTAGTCATCTTATTGCTTTGGGGCTAATTAATCCAAACTAAGGAACAAAGCATGTAAATCGCTGTTCTCTTGTAAATAAAAAATGATAAAAATGGAAACAATGAATCAAATTGGACTTGACACGGCAAAAAGCAAATCGCTTTCAGATGGCCTCAACAGACTGTTGGCTGATTACATGATGTTTTATCAAAATACCAGAGGATTACATTGGAACATTAAAGGCGAAAAGTTTTTTGAACTGCACTTAAAATTTGAGGAACTTTATACCGATCTATTGGTTAAAGTTGATGAGGTGGCAGAACGGATATTGACACTAGGTGCTGTGCCCCTTCACACCTTTGATGATTACAAAACGACAACAAAAATTGCACTCGTGAAAGATGTTTCAGAGGGAAAACAAGGCGTTCAAACAATTTTAGCAGCATTCGAAATTATAATTGTTGAGCAACGAGAATTGCTAAGACTTTCTGCTGATGCAGGGGATGAAGGAACAAATGCCCTAATGAGTGATTACATCCGAGAACAGGAAAAATTGGTTTGGATGTACTCATCCTATTTAAATAATCGATAGTAGGGAAAATAAGTTCATTGTTTTCAGTAAAAGTCAACAAGGAAATGTCCTCACGAAATAAGTTTTACCTATTACTTGTCTTGGTGTAAATGATCAATGTCTCTTTTCAAGATTTAACACCAAGAAGATTACTTTTATTTGGCAAAGGACAATTCTCGTTTCAGACACAAATGCGATGGCTTGAGAAAGATAGCCTCGGAGTAACTGAAAGAGAAATTAGAATTGAATCGATAGAGTTCAATAATGATCTGGCTAAAAGATATCACATAAAAACAGGTCAATTCACAGTATTGCTTATTGGCAAGGATGGTGGCGAAAAATACAGAGCTCACGAGCCCCTCACAACCTATAGGCTATTTGGCATCATAGATGCAATGCCCATGCGACAATTAGAGAATCGGGAAAAGACAGGCTCGATGTACTGATGTTTGTGATCGAGTTCACCGTGACAGAAGTCTAAAAAAGATAAAAGAAAGAGTGTAAATTGTAGCATTATGTTAAGATCTAAAGCAACACTTCAGGCTTGAAAAATTCGGCTACTCTCCTATTTCCGCATCAACTTTTCGAAAGCAATCCAGCACTATTAAAAGGTCGATCAATTTATTTGATCGAGGAGGTTCTCTTTTTCAAGCAGTATAATTTCCATAAACAAAAACTAGTCTTTCATCGCGCCAGCATGAAAGCATACCAGCTGTATTTGGAGGGAAAGGGTTATCAAGTAATCTACATAGAGGCCTATGAAAAAGTAGCTGATATAAGGAATCTATTACCCTATCTCCAACAAAAAGGTATTTCAGAAATTCACTTCGTTGATGTAACTGATTACTTGTTGGAGAAAAAGATAACGGACCAGGCAACTAAGCTAAAGATGAAGTTTAGTAGGTATGATTCTCCGCTGTTCTTACTTACAGCCCAGCAGGTGGACGAATATTTTGGCGGGAAAAAGCGATTCCATCAAACGGACTTCTATACCCAGCAACGCAAACACTTTAAAATTTTAGTGGATGAGAAGCAGCAACCAAAAGGAGGAAAGTGGACGTTTGATACCGAGAACAGATTAAAGTATCCCAAGGGGAAAAAACCACCAGAAGTAAAATTCCCCAAACCAAACGACCATTGGACAGAAGCTGTGACTTACGTGGAAAAGAACTTCTCCTCCAACTATGGTATAATCAGTAGCTCATTTGTCTATCCGACCACGTTTCCGGAAAGTCGTGTCTGGCTAAAACAGTTTTTACAAAAACGCTTTGCTGAGTTTGGTGATTATGAAGATGCGCTGGTAACTAGCGAAAGTATATTGCACCACAGCATCCTTACTCCGATGCTCAATGTTGGGCTACTAACGCCTGGTGAAATAATAGATGAGGCTATCGTATATGCTAAAGAAAATAAGATTCCACTCAACTCGTGTGAGGGTTTTGTGCGGCAAATTTTAGGTTGGCGTGAATTCATACGCGGTGTGTATCAAACCAAAGGCACGCAAGAACGGACCACTAACTACTGGAAGTTTAAACGAAAAATACCTGCCTCGTTTTGGAACGGAACTACGGGCATCGCCCCCATCGACAGCACCATAAAAAAAGTATTGGCCACCGGCTACTGCCATCACATTGAGCGATTAATGGTGTTGGGTAATTTTATGTTGCTCTGTGAATTTGACCCGGATGAAGTTTATAAATGGTTTATGGAACTCTTTATTGACTCTTACGATTGGGTGATGGTGCCCAACGTATATGGCATGAGTCAGTTTGCAGATGGCGGTTTGATGGCCACCAAACCCTACATCAGCGGCAGTAACTACCTGATGAAAATGAGTGATTATCCGAAAGGTGATTGGCAGCCAATATGGGATGGTCTGTTCTGGCGCTTCATGCACGTCCACAGAGATTTCTTTTTGAAGAACCCGAGATTAGGCATGCTGGTAAAAACGTTTGATAAAATGCCATTGGAAAAACAAGAAAAGCATATTCAGAATGCAGATACATTTCTAAAAAAACTAGAAATCTAATGAAGAACCTGAAACGAGCAACCGTCTCTTAGACTAAACAAAGATTGTCACCAAGGAATTGAAGCATAGAAAATATAGACATTCAATACCATAAATAGAAAGGCCGGTAATGAAACCAATAACCCATCTTTTACTCGAAGCCTTGCGAATAAGCCAAACAGCATCAGTAATGCCAATCCGCCTGATGAAATGAGAAGGATGGGCACAGAAATTAATCCAACGAGCAGACCTATTGCACCGATGATTTCCAAAACTGCAGTTAACGATCCAAACTTTTCAAGCCCAAAGCGCTTGAATTCGCTTTTCATTTTGGGCGAATAGAAATAAGAAATCCCGTAAGTTAAAAATGCTACACTCGAAAAAAGTGTCAGCAGAAGAAGTGGACTCATTTTTTAGAATGGTCTCTCTGAGACTGTTGCCAGAAAAAGGCAAAGAAGAAGAAGAAAGAAAGAAGGAAGATACTTAGGCAAAGGATTTTTTACTTTAAAATGAAAGTACTGAGCGGACAACATCAGGAAGCCCATCAAAAGTGAGGGAATGAAAACTAAAGCAGGATACCAAATTCCTACAACAATCAGGGTAGCTAACACTATTTTTGCCGCACCCACTGCAGAACGAATAAAATCGCTTAATTGGTATTGCTTAAACTCGACTATGATATTGTCAAACCGAAAAACCCAGACGTATATAATGGAGGCCGAGATCGTGAGTTGGGCGACAATGGCGAGTGTATTCATAACGTTCAGAATTTATATCAAGCAGAGGTTCAGATTCGTTAACAAAGAAAAATAAAAAAGTTTAGATCAATAAATGCTAATACAGCTATTTATTTTTCTTCATTTCTTGCAAGGTTAAATAAAAACCTGTCGAAAACAACAAAGTGATTAGCGCAGCAAAATAAGGTATAAAATCAGTCATTTGATTTGGTATTAATGAGTTTCTGGTAAATCCCAAATCCTAGTATTGACGGAACCCATAAGCCAATAAAGATGGCAGATTCCTTTTCGCCCTTAAACCATGATATTTCAGCGAAAATAAGCGAAAGTATAGCGGAGAGCAGAAGTAATTTATCAGTTGCTGAAAACTTTTTAAACATGATACAATATTTTAATTAAGGTAATCTTTTATTCCCATCAAACATCAGAAATTATAAAATGTTTGACTTTAAATTTTATCCAAAATCTTAATCTTTTAAACATTAATGCAGTTTGCGTGTTTAAACCTTAAAATAAACAAAATATTATGAAAAATTTCTTTTTAGGTTTAATCGCTTCTGCAGTGTCATTCACTGCTTTCAGTCAAGCAAAAGACGTGGTTGATATCGCTATCAGCTCACCTGATCACACTACTTTGGTAGCTTCCGTAAAAGCCGCTGACTTAGTAACAACTTTGAAAAGCAAAGGCCCGTTCACGGTGTTTGCTCCCACCAATGCTGCTTTTGACAAATTACCTGCTGGAACGGTAACTACCCTATTGAAGCCTGAGAACAAAGCTCAATTGGCTAAGATATTGACTTACCACGTAGTGGCTGGTAATTTGGATGCCGCAGCAGTTGTTGCCGCTATAAAGGCCGGTAATGGCAAAGCAGTTGTAACAACGGTAAGCGGTGGTAAGTTGACTGCCTCTTTGGACAAAGACAAGGTTATGTTAACTGATGAATCAGGTAAAACTGCTTATGTAGTGGCTGCTGATTTAAAAGGAAGCAATGGCGTTGTTCACGTTATTGATGGTGTAGTACTTCCAAAATAATTCTTTGAAAATCTTATAAATGGCGCTTCCGGCAACGGGGCGCCATTTTTGTTTAACAACTTCCTGCAATTGAGAATATTTTTTTCTTCATTTACCAAATATGATTCACTTTTCGACAACCACCATAGTCACCTGGGAACGATTTTATCGCGCCAATTTTATTAACAGCCTTACCGGTTTCAAATCAGTCAGTTTGATAGGCACTGTTAATAAAACAGGACAAACCAATCTTGCTATCTTCAGTAGCGTGATACATTTGGGTTCAGATCCTGCACTCATTGGCTTTATCAATCGGCCCATCAAAGCAGCTCGGCATACACTTGCAAATATTCAATCAACTGGGACTTATACGATCAATCACGTTCATCCCTCCTTTTTAGAATTGGCTCATCAAACAAGTGCCAAATACCCTGAAGAAGTGAGCGAGTTTGACGAACTCGCGCTTACACCAGAATTTATTGATACTACAGCAGCACCTTTTGTAAAAGAGAGTAAAGTAAAGTATGCCTTAACGTTGGAAGAAATTATTCCCATCAAACTCAACAATACGTTTTTGGTAATTGGAAAACTACAACATGTAGCACTAGGAGAGAATATTCTTTTGTCTGATGGTTTTCTAGAGCTTGACAAGGCCTCGTCATTATGCAGCAACGGAATAGACGCTTATTATTCAACTCAATTGATTGATCGATATGAATATGCTAAGCCAGGGGTAAAACCCGAGAAGTTAGCTAAATAGAGTCCGCCAAGATTTTTTGTTAGCCAGCAAAAAAGTGCGATTCTATAGCTATTGACTTGCTTTTGCTTGCCTAAAAGACAAAAAGGCAATTATTGTGTTTTTACAGCAGGGTGTTAAAGTTTGCCATGACAACAATCTCTACTGTATTTAACTCAGTGTATTCAAAAATACTATCAGAAGAAGCTCGTAAAAAGAGCGAAGTAGTGATCGTGATCATCGCTATTGCCAGCTTCTTACTCCATCTTTTATTGATCTTACTGGTAGATTGGAAGGTGTTAGCGTTTGATGGCTATAAGGAACTTTTTAACAATCCCATTGCTGCTATTTACACGCCCTTCTCATTCATTTTAATTTATGAAGTATATCTACTCATTTACTACCTGCCCAAATCAACCACTACTTACATCGGAAAGCAATATGAGATTATGACATTGATTGTCATCAGGCGAATCTTTAAAGATCTCTCTCAACTTCAATTAACACCCGATTGGTTTAAAGTAACCAGCGATCTTTTGCTAACGTACGATTTGATAGCCACTATGATTCTCTTCTTGCTAATTCTGTTGTTTTATCGGCTCAACCGAAAGAGTGCAGTCGATTCGGAGCCGAGCGAACTCTCATCGGAAATAGCACAATTCATAAAGATGAAAACGATTATCGCTAAATGCCTGGTACCCATCTTTGTGTTACTGGCCTTCTTTAGTCTGGGCGAGTGGATTTATGATAGTTTCTTCTCGCCAAACCACCACATGACTTCTATTCAAGATGTGAACAAAATATTCTTTGACACCTGCTTTACCATATTGATTTTGACAGATGTTTTGTTGCTGCTTATCTCCTTTTTACACACCGATAAGTTTAATCGAGTGATTCGAAATTCAGGGTTTATTATTTCTACTATTCTAATCAAAATTTCTTTTGGAACAGAAGGGCTTTTAAATATTGTCTTGATTGTAGTGGCGGTGCTATTTGGTGTGATTATTTTGGCCATTCACAACCAGTTTGAAAAGTTGAAAACGAAAGCACTTTGATTTATGCAGCGAATTTCTTCTTCAAGAGCGAATGCTGAGCTAACATTTTTTCATAACTATCCGGTTGAATAGATAACAAGCTTTGCAGAGACTTAAAGGTGCTGACCGTTGCAGCTAACTTATCTCGAACAGGATCGCTTGATATACCAATGTATTCAGCTACTTCATTGCCTAGGTAAAATCGAATCTGCGAAGACACCAAGTCTGCCTGATCAGGTGGAACGCTCACTTTATAATAACTTAATAGTTCTTTGGTGAGGATGATTCCTTCTTCTGTTTTTTTGAAATTCCGGATCTTAATGGTAGTAGCCAATTGCCGTGCCTCTTGAAAAGAAGAAGGCAGTAGGGCTTCATCGATATTCATTTGATAACCAATGTATCGCCAGGCATATAAGAAATCTTCTTTTTCCCGTTCGGATAAAATGAACCCCGATTGCTGCATACCTAATAGGATCACATACGAAAAGGCCAGGTTGGTTCCAGCCATATCTTCTTGGTTAATGGGCACACCCCAATCCATATTCCAGCTTGGTAGTTTTCTCAAATAGTATCGCGACAGCGCGTGAATCAGACGTACTTTGTTAATGTGTACATGCCCTGTCTCACCATCTTCTAAGGTTCCTGGTGTCAATACTGCAATGACAAACGAAGCAGTATCCATCAATCGCTTACCTGGCGAGTTTCTCATTTTATCGGATAAATAAAGTGCTTTATTCCCCGGGGAAGCGGCATAACAATAAGGAAGGGACATTGCACCAAGCAAGGCCATCATCTCCAGCGCGTATTGTTTAAAGAGCTGTTGCCCTTTTTGCAATCGTTTTGGGTTAAACCACGATGGTTTGGGCTTTTGTTCAATAAAGAATTTCTTCAAATCCGAATCCGGCTCAAGTTGAATTGCTTTTTCATCCAATTTGAATAGCCCATACAATAGTCCCTGTTGCCCAACCGAAAAAATTTTATCAATCAGAGCATCCGCCTCTGGATCTCCTTTCAAGCGTTGACTGTCCAAAAAGTTAGTTGTTACTGTCATTGTATTTTTTTTTCCAAGATCACTCTAACTTGAACAACCTAGTTTCGCTAATGTTCTTTAAGTTAGTTGAAGGCGCTAATAGTATGATAGAAAGCCTTAAGATAATAATTCTCTAATCACTAATTTGTTGAATCATTTTTAAAAGTATATAGCATAACGCTAAACAGTTATGTGGAAGGCGATTTCAGTCATTATACAAGCTCAGCTATTGTTTCCAGTTTATCTTGAGCTCTTTCGTTAAATTGTTTAGGTGTTTTGTTTTACGAGGCTTAAAGATTAAACAAAAGAAAATATTTTTACAATTTTTTCAAACGATTGAAACAAGCGGTTGTTAGCAGTGTTTAACAGTCAATTTAATTCCTTAAACACAAACTATATGAACACTTTACTAACCGACATCGTGAAAATCCCAGTGGATGATCCGATCGCATTCACATTCTTTACCGGCTACATGGCCATGCTTGCAGCTGCTGTTTTCTTCTTCGCTGAGAGAAGCAGTGTTGAGGGCAAATGGAAACTTTCCATGTTAGTGTCAGGTCTAATCACGGGTATCGCAGCCGTACATTATTTCTACATGCGCGATTACTATTTGGCAACTGGCGAGACACCAACGGCTCTTCGTTACATCGACTGGACATTGACTGTTCCGTTGATGTGTGTTGAGTTTTATTTGTTGACAAAAGCAGCTGGCGCTAAAAAGAGCTTGTTGTGGAAGTTAATCGCAGCCTCTGTCCTGATGCTTGTTGCTGGTTACGTTGGCGAAGCATTTACTGACGGTTCAACTGGTCACAGCGTAATGTGGGGTGTCATTTCAACGTTAGGATACATTTACATTTTATATACAGCATGGGTTGGCGAAGTTGCTCAACTAGCAAAGAATTCTGGAGATCCTGTTGTCATTAGAGGTATTCAAACATTGGCTTGGTTCGTATTAGTAGGATGGGCTGTCTATCCGATTGGGTATATGTGTATGCCTGGAGGATGGCTTAATACAGGGCTAGGTTGGAGTGCATCAAACGTAGATTTATTCTACAACATTGCAGATGCAATTAATAAGATTGGTTTTGGTCTTGTAGTTTATAACATTGCTGTTACTAGCAAATCAACTGCGAAGGCTTAATGCAGGGGTAGCAATACCACAATAAAAATAGAAAAGGAGCCATGAATAATGGCTCTTTTTTTTTAACGACTTTCGATTTTGGATAATCCAACATTTTACAACTTCACCATTGTAGGTGCAGGTTCTTCCGGGCTTTGGCTGGCGAATGCGCTATTACATAATGGCCTGCTTGAAACCAATACCTTGTGTATCGTAGAATCAGATGCGCATAAAGCGAATGATCGAACCTGGTGTTATTGGGCAACGAAGCCTCTTGCACCTGCCGAGATGATCAGCAAAGAATGGCAATCGATCCTTCAGCTCAACCTATCAAGCCATTCAGAAAGTCTGAGCCCTTACAGGTATTATCATGTGCGCAGCGCGGACTTTTATTCGGAACTAAAAAGCAAGCTGATTAACTGCACTGCTATTTATTGGCAAAATGAAGAAGTAATCGAAGTAAATGATTTAGCAACGCAGGTTGAAGTAAAGACCAAATCACATGCTTGGCAATCTGATCGGGTCTTTCTATCCGCACTTCCTAGTTCGTCTCCAACGCAGGTTGACTATAAGCTTGCCCAGCAGCGTTTTTTGAAAACGCCCCGCCCTTCTGTATCACCTTTGTTTTTGTGGCAGTCATTTGTTGGGTGGAGGGTTAAAACTTCAGAAAGCGTTTTTGATGAATCCAGCATGTCGATGATGGATTTTAACGTTGCGCAAGGCAGCTTCACTCAATTTATGTATGAGTTGCCCTTTTCGTCTACTGAAGCGCTTGTTGAAATGACAAGGTTTGGAAAGGAAAAATTGTCGATTCCGGAGGCGGAAGAAGAGCTAAGGCGTTATATGGATCAGAAAAAGTGCAGCTATCAAATCAATGAGGTAGAAATTGGAGCCATACCAATGACACCCCAATTTGATATGAACCGAAAACTTCTATCACCAAACGAACGAATCATATTTATTGGCACATTGGGCGGAGCGATCAAGCCAACAACAGGTTTTGGATTTAAGCGCATGCATGCTTATAGTGAAGCATTGGCTCTTGCACTAAAAGAAAAAGAAATTCTTCCCACAATGCATCGACCCTACCGATTTAGGTTGTATGATTTATTGCTTTTACGAATTTTAGAAAATCAACCCAATCGGGGAAAGGAAATTTTCGAGCAGTTGTTCCGAACTCAGCCCATTCAACGCATTTTGCGATTTCTTGATGAAGAGACTTCTATTATCGAGGAGATAGCTATTTTTTCAAGACTTCCTATCCGCCTATTTCTGAAGTCACTAGCCAACCACCTACTGAGCCGTTGATGTATCCCCAATCAAAACTATTTCAAACGCAAATCGCACTGCAATTAATTTTGGTTGCAATTGTCTATTGGTTTTCAGTTGCGGTAGAGGTGCAAGCTATTTTTTGCGGAATACTTTTGTGTACGATAGGAATTCCACACGGCTCCAATGATCACTTGTATCGACCCGATCGGTCGATGATGGGGATGCTTAAATTTTTGAGTATTTATTTGGGGACTATGGTGCTCTACTTGGGGCTTTGGTGGATCGCACCCTTATTGGCGTTGATACTTTTCTTTGTCATCTCGTTTCATCATTTTGGCCAATCCAATTTCGAAAATGACTCGATCAAATACCTACCCTCTTGGCTTTGGGGAATGTGGGTGTTGGTTTTTCCCGTCCTGCTTCATTGGAAAGAGGCGACCGGTATTTTTGAACAGATGCTTGCATCGAATAAAATATTCACCTCAAGCTCTTTAACTGAACCAAGCGCTATAGCTGATTTTAATTGGCCCTTCGTAGTGATGATTTTGTTAGGCGCCTCTTATCTATTAAGTCTTATTGTGTATGAGCGTAAAAACGTTATCCAATACTTTATTCAATTTTTACTAATCACGCTCTGGTATTTTGTGACACCTCTTTTGTTTGGATTTATTATATTTTTTTGCTTGTGGCATGCGCTTCAGTCGATCAGACATCAAGCCTTTTACTTCAAGCAATCAGCCAACGGTAGTTTGCCAAAGTTTATAAAGGCAATGTTGCCATTTAGTTTGTTAGCGTTGCTTTCATTTGGTGTGTATGTCTATTTTAGAGGCTTCCTACTAGCAGAGGCGTTTATTCTGTTGTCGATGATCACGCTCCCGCACGTACTCGTGATGCATCGGTTGTATCATCAAACAAATGAGCTAACTAGCATCGAAAGAAACTAAGGAAGATATTTATAGGGTCACTAAAACATTTCCCACGGGAAAGAGAATGAAAAAAGCCGAACTTACTCAGGAGGACATAGACCGCGTCATTGAAATGGCTTGGGAGGACCGAACCCCATTTGAAGCCATTGAACTTCAATTTGGGTTATTGGAGAAAGAAGTGATTGCGCTCATGCGTGCGCAGATGAAGGCAAGCAGTTTTAAAATGTGGCGCAAGCGCACCAAAGGAAGAGGAACGAAGCATCAATCTCTCAGTCAACAGGAAAAAGGACGTTTTAAGTCTACACTACAGAAATCAATATCCGGAAACAAAATCAGTAAGCGATGACGGATTTAGTTCCTAAATTTGAAAGTAAGACTTCTTTCCCTACAGATTATCATTCAATTATTGAACGTCTCAATAAGATTGACCCAATTCAATACGGTAGCACCCGGAACTTTATCGATGGTGCCGTTACTTATTTGTCGCCCTACATCTCACGCGGGGTGATCAGCGTCAAGCAAGTACAAGAGTCGGTGTTGGCAAAAGGATACCCCCCAGCAACCATTGAAAAGTTTTTGCAAGAACTTGCCTGGCGAGAGTATTTTCAGCGCGTCTGGCAAGCAAAAGATGACAAGCTGTTTCATGATATGAAACAGCCGCAAGCCGGTGTGTTGCACGATAAAATGATAAAAGCCATTGTAGATGCGAAGACTGGCATATGTGCTATTGATAAATTAATTCAAGAATTTTACGAAACAGGATACCTACACAACCATGTACGCATGTATATAGCCAGCATCGCATGCAACATGGGCAAAGCGCATTGGTCGGCACCATCAAAATGGATGTACTATCATTTGTTGGATGGTGACTTAGCCAGCAACACCTGCAGTTGGCAATGGGTGGCCGGAGCATTCTCTTCTAAAAAGTATTATTGCAATCAGGAGAATATCAACCGCTTTACCCACAGCGATCAACAGAATACATTTTTGGACTTACCTGTTGAGGATCTAGACAAAGCCCCAACACCTGATATGCTGAAGTTGACTAGTCCCCTGAGTTTAAAAGTATTGCTTCCTGATTCAAAGGCGCCTTCTATTGACTTCACAGTACCAACCTTGATTTACAATTCTTACAATCTCGACCCTCTGTGGAGAAAAGATGAAAAAGTAAATCGCATTCTTTTACTAGAGCCGTCACACTTTAAGAAATTCCCGGTGAGTGAAAAGGTGATTGCGTTTATTTTGGGTCTATCCAAAAATATCCCTGATGTTCAAATGATGGTAGGCGAGGTTTCTGAGTTAGAACAACTTTACGTAGCTTCCGAGGTAAGAACCGAGTGGCTAATTTCGAAAGAGCACCCGGCTTTTAAGTATTATCCCGGACAAAAAGACGAAAGGGATTGGATGTACCCGGAGATAAGTGGGTATTACAATTCTTTTTTTTCATATTGGAAAAACTGTGAGAAAATGATAAAACAAAGTCTATGAAGATACTCCTCACTGGTTCCACCGGTTACATCGGACGAAGACTTCTTCCTGTTTTGGTTGAAGCAGGGCATCAGGTTGTCTGTTTGGTGCGCGATCAGCGCAGATTTGATTGGGAAGATTTTTCAGAGGATTTCCTAAAACAAGTTGCTGTTATAGAAGTGGATCTAAATGATCCGAGCACATTTACGTCTGTTCCTAACGATCTAGACGCTGCCTACTATTTAGTGCACTCCATGAGTTCTTCTAATCCCAATTTTACGGAAATGGAAGCAACCTCAGCTGAGAATTTTGTTGCACTCATCAATACTACGGCTGCAAAACAAATCATTTACCTAAGTGGAATTGTGAACGATGCCGACTTGTCGGCTCATTTACTATCGCGCAAAAATGTAGAGGATGTACTAAAGCAAGCACGTGCCCCGTTGACGGTGTTGCGTGCGGCCATCATCATTGGGTCTGGTAGTGCCTCGTTTGAAATCATTCGGGATCTAGTTGAGAAGCTTCCCGTGATGATAGCACCTAAGTGGCTGAAGACACGTTGCCAGCCAATTGGTATTCGAAATGTGATCGAATATCTGCGTGGCGTTTTATTGAAGCCCGAAAGTTATCGCCAAACTTTTGATATTGGCGGAACGGAGATTCTTACGTACAAACAAATGCTCTATGGCTTTGCCAAGATGCGTGGCTTGCAGCGGCTGATTATAACAGTACCCGTGCTTACGCCTAAACTTTCTTCACTCTGGTTAGTGTTTGTTACCTCGACTACCTATTCGTTGGCGCGAAGCCTTGTGAACAGTATGCGCAATGAAGTAATTTGCAACGATACACGGATCCAGCAAATCGTAACAACAAAAATTCTTTCCTACGAAGAGTCGTTGCAGCTAGCCTTTGACAAGATTAGCCAGAAAAGCGTGATCTCTAGCTGGAAAGATGCGATCTCTCTTTCCACAATGGATAAAAATTTTCTTAACAATGTGCAGGTACCCGAGCATGGCGTATTCACCGACAAACGACAAGTGGAATTTGCTCGAAACAAAGAAGAGGTTATTGATAATATCTGGTCGATAGGTGGAACACGCGGCTGGTACTTTGGCAATTGGATGTGGCGCATTCGCGGGGTGATGGACAAAATGGTAGGGGGAGTTGGGTTACGCAGAGGCCGAAGAAGTGAAACCGATTTGAAGGCCGGTGATGCGCTTGATTTCTGGCGAGTATTGTTAGCTGATAAACCAAACGGCAGGTTGTTACTCTATGCTGAAATGAAATTACCCGGTGAGGCTTGGCTGGAGTTCAGAGTAAAGGAAACAGAAGGAAGAAAGATATTATTTCAAACGGCCACCTATCGGCCACTTGGTCTTTGGGGTCGCTTGTATTGGTATTCGGTATTACCGTTTCACGGATTGATCTTTCCAAAGATGGCAAAGAATATTGTGAAAGCTCCGTTTCAAAATTAGTAGTTGACTTGAAAGTATAGAGTAAGTTGAATTTGACTCACTTAATGATTAAACTTTATAAGTAATACGTCCTACTTGCTATCAACGTTTGTGTTTCTGAATTAGTGCGCTTTCATAGGCGCTACCTGTCCCTGACACCAAACCTTCTGGCCGGCCGGTGTTGAACGAAGATAAAACTTATAGCTTACACATCGCTGCATCATTGTAGGAACATTTTGTTGTTACCCGTTTGGTTTCGTCCGTCAATTAAAACATAATCCTGTATTTATTCAACTTGATTTTTAATTCACAATCTATTTCGGATACTTCGGATGTGCCTTTACTTCCCGTATTTGCCCCAAATGTCTAAATGAATGTTGGAAAAACATCATATACCTTTGATGGATATTTGGGCCAAAACAGATATAATGTATTCTAATATTATCAGTTGTCTTCTTTAAATAAACAATTGATTCATCTCGCATCGTGGTGTACCAAACAATATTATTCCTGCCTTCATTGTTTCCCAGAGGAACACCATACGTGAAAGGTTTTGTATAATCGGTTGTACTATTTCTATTAAATCTTTTTGTATCTTTATTTATGAAAATACTGTCGGGAAGATGTTGTGGAAAGTCCGGCATCGGTCCCATTTGCAGGGCTACAGAAATTTCATTCATCTGAATTAATTCCCAAAGGCAGATGTGTTCCACAATCTGATTAATACTCCAACGGTCGGGGCTTTCTTTAAAATTCCATTGTTCTTTAGTTAGATTTTTCGTTTCTGCAATAATTTCTTCTTTTGAACGAATTAGATTGTCTAATAGATATTTTCTATCAGCTTCTGTCCATACTGGCACTTTGGTAGGTTCGTCTGTCTTTGTTTGTCCTTTGCTAAAATTAAGAAGGCCAAAAACAAGGGTAAATGCGACAAGGATCATTTTCATAAAGGGCTGATTTTTTAGGTAGTCAACGGACACCTTACGTTTAATGTTTTGCTATTAGAAATCTTATCGGCATGACCAACTCTTTCTGAGAGGCAAACCCAATTGGTCACAACGGATTGCAGATTAGCGATGGCGGGCTTTTTAATACAAATGTTAATCGGAGAATAGAACTTTCTCTAACCACTAAACTGTCTGATGAGAATAGCCTGTCCCAATTTTACGCTGGGAAAATCCTGCCTAGAGCAAATGTGCTGTTAGCGGTTAGTCCTTGCATTTTTGAAGTCACCTGATTTACTCGACCAACTTATTCATTTCAAAATGCAACAACTCCAGAAAGTCTAAAAATCAAATCCTTATTATTGCCATTTTCTAAGTAAGTAACATCAGATTGTAATTTTAAGCTATGTTTATTAAAATAATGGGATAATCCGAGTACATACTCTTTTTGTATATTCATAATTGAAGCAACTGAATTTTCGGGAGTAATTTGAGCATACCTAGCTGCAATTTCATTTTTCTTGGTAACAAAATAACCTGATTGAATCATAAATGTATTTCCTGAAATTATATAATTACGCTGTGTTGCGTCTTTCATATTTGTAATAATACCCCTATTAGAATTTCTAGTATAGAATTCTGATTCAATAGAAAAACCGTTGTACTTAAAAATTAAATCAGCCCCAAAATATTGAATATTTGCAATTTCTGAATTATATAAATAATCACCAAGTTGCCCCATTATTCTTGTTGAGGCTTCGTTAAAGCTATAAACACCAGCAATAGAAAGCTTTGGTTTTATTTCTCTATCAATATCGGCCTCTATATAATCTCCTTTTTTTGAAAAATCTCCAAAAGGGAGAAATTCAACTCTAGCAGAATAACATAGCTTACCGTTTTTGTCAGATACAATTCGACCTTCGCCACTTGATATGGCAATTGTTGATTTTAACACTGTTTTATTAATTTTGAAATTGGTGTATATCCATACACCCTTATCTCTATCCAATGTGAAATTATTGTTTGAGATTGAACGTTCCACCAATTGAAGATTTGCCGAAGAGACTTGTCTTTGCCTATTTCCTGGTAGTTTAGTTTGCCCAAAACCGATACGAAGCCATTTATTCGCATCATAAAATAACATTGCGTCTCTCAAGACTAAATTGTTTTGCACTGAACTATTTGCAGATGTGATATCCCCATGAGCAAAACCCAATTGAATGCGGTATGAAAATTTGGGATTAAATGCGGTACCTTGTATATTTAAACGACTCCTTCGAAGTAAAAAGTCGGCACCGGTAGTTTCATTTGTAACATCACTTCTAGCTTCAAATACGCTTTGAATTCTCCCACTAATCGCCATGGTAAAGGACGAATCAGCAGATGTAAATTGAATCCCCTTTCCGGCTTCCATTTTAATTGATGTCTTGTCAACTTGTGCTATACAATTGATACTAATTGTCAAAAATGAAAATGCAATTAAATTAGTTGGTTTTAAGAATTTCATATAAAGTATTAATTACTAAATGTTTTTTTGGATGACCGCTAACGTTTGTGCTTCTGCAGTAGCGCGCTTCCGAAGCCGCGTCCTGTCCCCGACAGCAAACGTGGAACGAAGATAACACTTATAGCTTACACGTCACCGCGCTATTGCAGAAGCATTTTGTTAGCGGTATGGCGCTCGTCTGTCAGAATTTATTTATCAGTTAATCAGTCAAGCTATATTTCACAGAAACAAGTCCTGTCGGATATGTCTTTGTTTCAATAAGTTTCAGATTTATTCGGTCAGCTATGTCCCGAAAGAGTGGTTTACCTCCGCCAAGTAAAATCGGGTGAACAGAAAGATGTACTTCGTCAACAAGATTTAAATTCATTAAAGAGCTTGTCAGTCCTGCTCCACCAAACAGCCAAATGTCTTTGCCGTCTTTCTTTTTTATTTTTTCAACTTCTGTTTTCAGGTCGCCATTTACAAGTATTGTTCCCTCCTTTACTTTGTCAAGCGTATTAGAAAAAACATACTCTTCCATTTTGGGCATTCCGCTTGTATCTGCTTCCATACCAAGTGACATTTCATAGGTCTTTCGTCCTACAAAAACAGCGTCAATTCTACTCATGAAGTCCGACATACCATAGTCCTGGTCAATAAAGCACCAGTCATACTCCCCATCAGGCCCTTCTATATAACCATCAAGGGAGACAGCAAGGTTTAAAACCAACTTTCTCAAGCTAAAATAATTTTTTATTTTTTTCTTGAAAACTTTCCTTCCATAAACTTCATTTCCTTTCCATCAGGACCGGGCATATACATTTCGAGCAAATATTTATTATCATCTAAGATTTTTGTTACCTGCCGTATGGACACATCTTTTCCTGTCATTGGGCTGGTTTGCGTACCGTTCATATTTAATGTTTTGGAAGCTTCATCATACTGTCCTGTCATAATAGTGATGCCAGAACCCATATTGTCAATCCATGTACTTACAAATATTTTTTTTGCGTTGTCATAAGCCATTGTGCTGTGACCTTCCATAGGCATACCCATAATTGTGCCTGTAAGTTTACCCTCTTGAAAAAGCCCATTTAAAGCAGGACTAAGTACATTAACAGCTTTTGCATTTTCCGGCTTTCCCGAAGCATCCATCCAATGACTGACATCCACATCCCATGTGCCGTTTAGTTTCGCTATCCATTTGTGCATTTCGCTGGGGGTCATGTAGTTTTCAAAAGCCTTTGACATACCTGTAGTATCCCCAGGTTGATTAGCAGTTGCTGTAACTGCGTTTTTTGTTGCTGTTTTATCATCATTTACCTTTTTCTCATTATTACAAGCAGTAGCAATTAGCACAAAGGTCAATAACGAAACGTGCAAGATATTTTTTTTCATAATTGCAGGTTTACACAATTGGGTTAATTAATTATTTTTTACAAGTTTTGCTTTTGTGTATTGCTCATATTCTTTGCCTGGCTCTGCAAGGTCAAATACTTCAATAAGTTCTGAATCGTTAATTGTGAAAGTTTCTCTTGCCCTCCAGCCAGTAGGAATATTCTCTATTGATTCAGATATAAAGATAAGTGTTTTTTTATCTGGAGAGATGCTGTCAAGCTTATACTGGTTAATAAAACCCTCAATATGAAGCTGGCGGAAAATAAAAGTCTTCCTTAATTTGTCATAGCTTATATAGCCAATATCTTCATGCAAATACCCTTTTTGATTATCCTTGTTTGGTGGATAAATGGTTTTATTTCTTATCTCAATATAGTTTTTGTTTAAAACGAACTTGTAACTCCTTTCATAAGTTCCTTCTCCGTCTACACCCTCTCCGGTGCCTTTCCAATCGCCTATAAAATTTTTAAATGGAAGCCAAAGGCTATCTTTTTTTGAAAGTTGCGCTGATGCAGCAAAAGGTATAAGAAGAATAAAATAAATAATAAATCTCATAATATATTATTTAATGATTAATGATAGCGCAAATTTAAGAATGACAGGTTACATGAAATTGGAAAAAAGGGACAAATCACATTTGAGCGAACCAGATGTTTTCTTTTGCAAAAAAATCCTTTGGTGTAAACCCTGAAAATTCTTTAAACTCATTGATAAAATGAGATTGGTCGTAATATCCACATTCGTATGCAAGTTGTGTCAGCGATTTCCCTTTTTGTTCTTCCATATGATGGCAGATGTTTAAAAACCTGCAAACTCGGGAAAATATTTTTGGTGTTGTTCCTACCAAGGACAAAAATTTCCTTTCAAGTTGTTTTTTTGTAAACCCCGTTTCGCTACAAATTTCATCAATGTTCAGGCTTCCTTTTGTATTGCGTATCAATTTAACTGCCTCATCAGTTTGTGTTTCGTTTCTCTGATACTTTGTCAGCATATTCAACAAGAAATGTTCTACCGATTTAAAACGTTTTTCAAGAGTATGAAGGCTTTTTAGTTCCAGAATAATTCTTCTTGAATCATCAGCCCATAGTTTTGATGCTGCAATAGTATTGTCTAAAAAATTGTGTACTGGTTCATTAAAAAAATGATACGCTCCCCAAGGATAAAAGCGTACTGCAATAAAACCTGTTTTACCATTTGATTCTATTTCAATATACTTCCGCATCATAGAAACGGCAACATGTTCAGATTGAAGCTGCCTGATGTTATCCTGGTGGGTAAAGAAAGGGGATTCATAATGTAAGATAATTTCTACAATACCGTCAGGCATAATAAGGGAACGGGGGTAAACGTCCTGTTCAGTCTCCGATTCCATTGCCCATATGGTCTGAACATACTTGGATAAAGAGTTGTTAGGCTGAAATTCGTGATACTGCATTTATAAAGAAACTCGTTTAGTTATAGTTGAAGTAATGTGTCATTTTATTGGCCATAATCATTTTGAGGTGTTACAATAAGCTTACCGCTAACGTTTGTGTTTGCGCAGTGGTGGGCTTTTGAAAACGTATTTGTCCCACGTGACCAAACGTTGAACGAAGATAGAAACTTATAGCTTACACCAAACCCCACCATTGCTCTTAGGTTTACTTCATATTAAAAAGCTTACTACATTTCCTGAATAGAAAGAGGCGACCCATCACCATTGCTAGGTTAAACCTATTTTGCGAATCAGGCCCTCTTTCTTGTTCAGGTAGGCTCACAGC
>JANPBK010000037.1:0-27389 GCA_031430395.1 Cyclobacteriaceae bacterium | reverse complement strand
GTCCACTTTTCTCAAACCACTTGTAGCCGCCATTCTCACATAGGCAGATGGGTCTTTTAAGGAAGCGAAGATTAGTTCTTCTGCTTCAACCAGTATAGGTAGCTTTGTTGCACGACTAAAGAAATGCGCAGCACCCAGCCGTGTCTGTATTGAGTACTTTTGCGAGAGAAATTCCTTTGCTTTCTTGACGATGGTGGAGTCCGCCATTCCACGAAGTCCGAGGTAATAAAATCCCCAAGCCAAGCCCTGTTGCGTAATGGAGTCTTTGGCGTTGAAACGCTTTAAAATAGTTAGGTCATAATTTGAAATGGTCTTACCTAAACTTATGAGCGCTTCTCTTACAACCCTGTTTTCTCTGTCTTCGATGGCTGGGATAAGCGCATTAACAGCAGCCGTTCCTCTGGTTTGACCTAATGCAAATGCTGCTGCACTTCGTGCCTCCACGATTGGATCTTCTAACAGCATCGTACCTAATTGCAAGGAGGCCGATGAATCTTGCACAGATCCCAAAGCTATCGCTGCTTCTATTCGGTAAATGACAGTAGGATCTAATAAAAAGTGAATAAGGGAATCCGTTATTCTACGGTCTTGAAAGTCAGCTATTTTAAGAAGATTAGGGTCAGAAAATTTATTTGGCTTTGAGACACAGCCGCTGATCACCAAAACGAAACAACTAAGTCTAACTATGTTTCTCATTGGAATAGAATACAAAATGAAACCAAACAATTATGGTCAGATCGCAAGGATGGATGTAGCGTCTAGTTGGATTAATAATTCTGCATCTGGGCAGCACGTTCTACTACATCATTAAATTCTATCTCAGCTACCTTCACTGAATACAAAAGAAGTCTTACTTCTTTTACATGAACGGTGCCATCCACTTCTGACATTTTATAAAGATGTGCAAACGCATCTAATTTTTTATTATCCGAACAACGATTTATCAGCTCAATGCCGCGTTGATAGATCTCTCGATCTTTCCTAAGGTTTACTGCCGCTTGAAATTCCTGAAATAGATCATCAGGTATTTCTTCCTTTTCCTTGATTTTAAGTAGCAATCTCGCTTCATGTTCATCTACAATCCCATCTGCACTAATTAACAAATGAACTAAGAAAAGTAAACCTAAATGATAGTCTTTATTGGAATCCATTTTCATTCAATAATCCTTAAATATAACAGAAAGAATAAAAAAATAGACAACAATTTTTATCAAGACATTATCTGATAAACAAAAAAGGCTGACAGATAGGCAAGACTTGTCATATAAAACAGCTGTAGTAGAGGCCATTTCCATCCCTTGGTCTCTCGCTTTACAATGGCCAATGTACTCATACATTGCATCGCAAAGGTGTAAAAAATTAGTAGTGACATACCTACGGCTGGGGTATATCTTGGCCCTCCGGTCTCTGCGTTAATTTCATTTCGCAGACGCTGCTTTATCGTGGGCTGATCTTCTGCACTACCAATGCTATAAATAGTGGCAATTGTTCCAACAAAGACTTCGCGGGCTGCAAAGGAGGTGACTAAAGCTATTCCTATTTTCCAATCAAACCCAAGTGGTCTTATCATTGGCTCTATAGCCTTACCGAGCTTTCCCGCATAGGAGTGTTCTAGCTTATAAGATGCTATCCTGTTTTGAATTTCTCCTTCCGATAGATTTAATGCGACTGCCTCTGCTCTCACTATTTTCTTGGCAGAATTCATCTCTTCAATGGGTCCGTAACTTGCCAACACCCATAGTATTATAGAGATCGCCAATATTACTTTTCCCGCCTCAAAAACAAAGGCTTTGGTTTTTTCAATGATGGTATAACCTACATTGGACCATTTAGGCATCCGATAGGTAGGTAATTCCATTATTAAAAAACTGCGTTCGGTAGTTTTAATAATAAATTTCATTGCTAATGCTGAGAAAATTGCAGCCAAAAAACCAAGCAAGTACAAACCCATTAATACTAACCCCTGATAGTTGAAAAAGCCAAACAACTTACTGTCTGGAATAATCAATGCAACTAGAATCGTATAGACCGGTAGCCGTGCAGAGCAACTCATAAAAGGAGTTACAAAGATCGTAATGAGCCGATCTTTCCAATTGTCGATCGTACGCGTTGCCATGATCGCTGGGATTGCGCACGCCCAACCAGACATAAGTGGTACGACACTTTTCCCATTGAGTCCAAACTTGCGCATGATTTTATCCATTAAAAATACTACACGGGCCATATAGCCACTTTCTTCCAAAATGGATATGAAAGCAAAAAGAATAGCTATTTGAGGAATAAAAATAACGATGCCCCCGATGCCCGGTACTATGCCTTGTGATAGTAATTCAAAAAATGGCCCTTCAGGAAGTTCATGTGACAGCACATTGCTCAATCTGGCAAATGAAGTATCGATAAAATCCATGGGAATCTGTGCCCAAGCAAAAATCGATTGGAAGATCAGGAAGAGGACAACAAAAAAGATTAAATACCCTCCAACTCTATGAGTCAGAACACGGTCTATTCCATGCGAAACTCTTTTCCAATCACGATGTGATGGCTTTACAATTGCACCATTTAATAGCTGTTGAATAAAGCCATACCTCATCACTGTTTCTGCTCCCTGGTACTTATGCGGAAAAAATTCATGCTCTCTGGCAATTGTTTTTATAAAATTACGCTGTTCTTCTTTAAGAAAAACGAGGTTATCCGTTTGCTGCAGAAAATGATAGGCTTCATAGTCTGAAGAAAGATTAAAATAATCTCTAATTATTTTTACCACCGGTTTTATTTCAGCATCAATTTGAAAAACGGATTTAGAAGATGCTTTTATAGGGGATAATAATAATTGCTTAAGCTCATAGATCCCATGTCCTTTTCGCGCATTGATCATAACTACCGGCATATCAAGCGAAGCAGATAATTTTTTCACATCGATACTCAATCCTGATTTAGCCGCAAGATCCATCATGTTCAATGCGATCACTGTTGGAATCTTTAGATCGATTAACTGCGTAAGCAGTAACAAGCAATTTTTAAGGTTGGTCGCATCTGCAATCAAGACCACTTTGTCAGGATACAAGCTGTTGTTTTTGTCTGAGAAAATTTCCGTTACTATTTTTTCATCCAACGTTCGTGGGTAAAGACTATAGATACCCGGTAAGTCAATAATCTCAGCTTGTATGTTATTATCTAATTGGCAAAAGCCGATACGCTTATCAACAGTAACGCCTGGAAAGTTTCCAATTTTTTGATTAAGCCCTGTCAAGTGGTTAAAGAGCGATGACTTTCCGGAATTGGGCTTTCCTGTTAACGCAATTTTAATATTGGGTTGCTCCATCAATTAATAATTGAAATCGTGGAAGCCTCATCTAGTCTAAGAGATAAATCTACATCCGAAACACTGACGCAAATTGGATCGCCAAAAGGCGCTGAAAAATTGAATCGAATAGCTGTACCGGGCAAAAATCCCATTTCTAAAAGCTTCAAACCAATATGATCATCTGTAAAACCTGCAATAACAGCGGTCTCGCCTGGCAACATCTCCGCTACATTTTTAGCCATTCGTTATTTAGACTGATTTTAAATTGCGCTAATATAGAGGGCTGAATGATGCTAAACAATGATTGGAATCAGCATTTAGCTTAGTTAAACGCTTATTAGTTGAAGAACGCTCAATGTTGCAAATAAGGGCCTAGTATCTTCGTTCCTCTTAATATTTAGTCATTCATTCCGGCCTGTACTTCGATTCTTTAAAAACTTGTTGGGCATCCGAATTTTTCATCATATCGGGTAATGAAATTTTCTTATTGCGCTTCACATATTCATTTACGATTTGCCATCCAACCCACATGCCAATCCTTCCCGGGCATTGATCTCCCACTTCTATCGTTTTAGGTCTTTCTGAAATATATTTTTGTTTCGCTTGTTGTGACGTATTAAAGAAAACTTCATCTGCAATCAATCTTTTCCATATCAGGTCCTGGTTTGCCCGTGCTCCTTCCATATCCTCAGCAGTATATCCAATAAATACACTGTCAGGAACACACGGCAACATCTGCTTCGCAAAATAATAGGCTTTGCCATAGGCGATCATATCAGCCAGTACGGATTTATCATTCTGGTTCACACGATTGATTCTACTATCTATTCCATAAAGTAACATCGCTGATGGAACCACAAATTCTTTGGTATACCTACGCAACATATACTCGTACATGTTTGGCCGATACTTAGCGCCAGCCCCTAAAAAATAATCAAGACCAAGGATGATCAGTGAATCACTCACAAATAAATCACTCTCCATCCCAGTGATAACCGTCTCTATTTTGGGAATCTGAATGGCCGGATAATAATAGGATAAATTTAGAAATGCTTCAGTAAACGCAGTCTTGAGTTCTTGGCTTTTGCCAAAAACTTTTTTAGTCACCAGAAGCAATGTATCAAAAGAAGGGCTCTGAAACCGTTGATACAAAACATTAATAAAAACAGAGTCGCTAGGATAACCCTTTCGGTTGAAGAAAACATCTCGCATGACCGTATGGCGAGAAAAAAAATCAACTAATTGCGCCTTGGATGTAAAAGATACAATGGTGTCTTCCCATGATTCAAATTTTAAATCCATTTTACGAGAGGAAATTTCAGGTTGATAAGCACACTCTTCTTTATCAGATTTACACCCTTCGAGGAGTGATACTGCTATGAGGCTTATTATTATTAATTTTTTCATATGTAAATAGACGTGCGAAGATGAATAGAATTATACAAATTTGTAAACGATTAACGATGAGAAGTATTGGCAAAATGAAAATAAAAAAGTCGATCTTCACACCTCCTAATTAGTAAATCCATTCAGTGACTAAAATCAAACACATCGCGATAGCCGGTAATATTGGCTCGGGTAAAACTACACTTGCCGAAAAACTTGCCAAACATTACAATTGGTTGCCCTTATATGAATCGGTAGATCACAATCCCTATCTCCGTGATTTTTATGAAGACATGACCCGATGGGCATACCATCTTCAAATATACTTTCTCAACAGCCGTTTCAATCAGATTAGGCAAATACGTGAAAGTGAAAAAACCATAATCCAAGACCGCACGATTTATGAAGACGCCCATATTTTTGCTGCAAACCTCCACAAGAGCGGGCATTTAAACAATCGAGATTATCAAAGCTATTTAGATCTGTTTAATTCGATGACCAGTTTCGTACAACCACCAGATTTACTCATTTATCTAAAGGCAGACATCCCCAAACTGGTGCAACAAATTCAAAAGCGCAATCGTGATTTTGAATTCAATATTAAACTTGAATACTTAAAAACTTTGAATGAACATTATGAGAAGTGGATTGCCGGTTACAAACATGGAAAACTATTAACAATTGATGTTAATAAACTAGACTTTGTAGAAAACATTGAGGACTTTTCGATGATTGTAGGCAAAGTCGATTTAGAGTTGAATAGCTTATTCGGTTAGTTTAGTTAAACTTGACGTAGTTCTCCCACTTTTCAATAACTTCCTTAAAATCAGCAGGTAGTTCTGAATCAAACTGCAAAAATTTCTTGGTGGCCGGGTGTACGAAGCCGAGTGTTTTTGCATGTAATGCCTGCCGAGGAATTAGTTTGAAACAATTGTCCACAAACTGTTTATACTTGGAGAAAACAGTGCCTTTCAACACCTCGTTCCCCCCATAGGTAGAATCGTTAAAAATGGTATGACCAATAAATTTCATGTGAGCCCGTATCTGATGCGTACGGCCCGTTTCAAGCTTACACTCAATCAAAGAAACATACCTTAGATCTTGCAATAATTTGTAATGCGTGATCGCGTGCCTGCCAAAATCCGCTTCCGGAAAAGCCACCGTAATCCTTCTGTCTTTAAGGCTTCTGCCCACATTTACATTGATCGTTCCTTCTGCGGGTTCAGGCACTCCCCATACAATGGCATTATAGGTTCGTTCAATACTATGATCAAAAAACTGTTTGGCAAGACCTGCCATCGCCAATTCTGTTTTAGCAATTACTAAAAGACCAGAAGTGTCTTTGTCAATTCGATGTACGAGTCCTGGCCTTCCTTCATTCCCTTTCATCTCAGGTAAATTTTGGAAATGATACACCAATGCATTTACCAAGGTGCTACTCCAATTTTGATAAGCAGGATGTACCACCATTCCGGGCTCTTTATTGATGACTAAAACATGTTCATCTTCAAATACGATATTCAATGGAATATTTTCCGGTTTCACATCGGTATCTCGTGGAGGCTCCGGCAATGATACTGTGATCACGTCTAAAGGGTGAACTTTATAATTAGGCTTAATCACCTGATCATTCACTTTCACAAACTCATCACGAATACCATTTTGTATTTTTGACCGGGTTACATTGGGCAACCGATCCATCAAAAATTTATCTATACGTAACAAACTTTGTCCGGCATCAGCAACAATGCGATGGTGCTCGAACAAACCATCTTCGTTGTCTTCAATCAAGTCCTCTTCTTCTATCATTTCTTCTTTTGTAAGCGGTAATGTTCGTTGAGAATAGCCGCCTCATTCAATATTTGGCGAATGGCGTGTTCATTTTCACTTAGTTCGGCAAGACTATGCAAACGGATGGTCTTCACAAACTTGCGTCCTTTTAATTCTAATAACTCCTGTTCATTGCTCAGTTCTTTGCCTCTTACAAAACCAATGTCTACTCCGTCAAATGTGGGATTAAGGTAGCACAGAGGCCCTTTGAAATAAAAGAAGGGTATTTTGTAGCTGAGTTTTTCTTGTACATGAGGCCCCACATCCAATATCATGCTTCGAAGCATAGCCATTAGCTGGGATTGACTTTTAGGGCGAGAGGCAATATAATCTTGAACCGAATTCAGGGTACAAAATTACGCTATTGGTTCAGTTTTTCTTGTCCTTTAAAATATCTGTTACCATACTATTAAAAATCGACATGATTAAACTAAAAGCCAACGCCCACCAAAACCCGTCAACTGTAAATCCGGCTACAAAGTGGTCTACCAATAATATGATGATCGCATTGATAACGAGTAAAAAAAGTCCGAGCGTCATTACTGTAATGGGGATCGTGAATAGAATAAGCAATGGTTTGATAATAATGTTGGCAATGGATAGTGCCAAAGCAGTGAGTAATGCGGTTTGATAATCTGTCACCTCCACGCCCGGAAGAAGATACGCAGTTGCCAAAACAGCTAACCCACTAAGCAGAAATCGAAGGATAATATTCACCATTACAAATTTGATTTCAATTTCCACTTTTAAGTGCATTTATCAAACCTTACTTTCGTTGTTCCATGTATGCCATTGTTGATATTGAGACCACGGGGGGCTACGCTGACCATCATCGCATCACCGAACTAGCTATCTATCACCATGATGGGACGCGCATCACTGATCATTATCACACTTTATTAAATCCGGGCAGAAAGATTCCACACTTTATTACTGGACTTACCGGCATCACTTCTCAGATGGTAGAGAATGCTCCCACCTTCGCTGAGTTAGGGGCAGAAATTCATAACTGGCTAAAGGATCGCGTATTTGTGGCACATAATGCTCACTTTGATTATAGCTTTTTAAAAAAGGAATTTGAAGGAGTTGGTATAAACTGGCAAACCAAAAAACTTTGTACGGTTCGGCTAGGCAGAAAAATTATTCCAGGATTAGAGTCATATAGTTTAGGCCGTCTGGCAGAGAGTCTTGGCATTACAATCCCCAACCGACACCGAGCAGGTGGAGATGCAAAAGCAACTGCCAAAATCTTTTCCATTCTTTTGCAACGTGATAATACGGGAGTTATTCCAAAAGCGCTGAAACGTAATTCGGGAGAAACAATACTTCCCCCTAACCTAGCCAAGGATGACTTTGATAAATTACCATCCAAAGCTGGTGTTTACTACTTTTTAGATGCCAAAGGGCAAATTATTTACGTGGGTAAAGCTCTCAATATTAAGAAAAGGATTGCCGGGCATTTCACCGGAGAGGCGCGTGAATGGAATCGCTCTAACATCCGAAATGAAATTCACCATATTACTTATGAACTCACTGGCAGCGAATTGATTGCCTTAATTTTTGAATCCCAAGAAATTCGAAGACTATGGCCCAAATACAACCTTGCCCAAAAACATAAAGTAGAAGAGTGGGGAATCTTTGACTATGAAGATCGCAATGGTTATTTACGATTTTGCGTCAACTTGATTAGCAAAGGAACGAAGCCCCTCATTACGTTTAGTTCTAAAGGTGATGCCTGGAATTTTATGTGGGAGAAAGTAAAAGAGTTTGATCTCTGCCCTAAGTTAAGTGGATTGCAACTTGCAAAAGGGCTTTGCTTTAGTCATCAATCCGGTGCTTGCAAAGGCGCCTGCCAGGGAATTGAGTCAGTCAAAAAGTATAACAAGCGAGCAAAGAAGACAATCGATTCCTATTTAGATAGTGGCGAATCGGTAGCCATAATTAGTCATGGTAGAAATGAAGAAGAGAAGTCTTTAATAGTCATCGAAAAAGGGAAATACTTAGGCTTTGGATTTTTTAATCGCGAGGAATCAATTGAAAACATCGAAGTGGCGAAGGGCTACATTAAACCAAGTAAGGATAACCGAGTAGTACAAAATTTAGTGAATTCTTATTTGATGAAACCAAAATCAAATGAGATAATACCACTTTAGGTTTTGTTTAAGTGTAAAGTAAAAACATATACAGCAATTTGTAATATTGAAAAGTCAGTGAGTTCGATTTAAGTATAGTCAGTTCACTTCGTCCTTTACGAACTCCCATACTATTTCTGATTCGTACCCCTTACCAATCACAAATCGGGCTACCAGATTACGTTTTTTGTATAGGTTTGGCTCTCCCGTTAATGTTGCCTTCTTCCGGATCAGCGTTTTCAATGTTTTTGAGTAATCCGATGAATCAATCTCTTTTAAACCTATAGCGACACATCGCTTTGTTAAACCTAGCATTTCTAATTCTTGTTTAATCTTTAATCTCCCCCATTTTTTGATTCTAAATTTTCCGCCTGCAAATGCTTTAGCAAATCGTTCTTCATTTAAAAATCCATCTACAATTAGCTTAGATAGCAATTCATCAACTTCACTCGAATAAAGGCCATATTCAAAAAGTTTATTCTTCACCTCCTTGTGCGACCGTTCCTGATAGGCACAGTAAGATTGGATTTTAATCAGCGCTTCTTTGGCAGAGAGTTTGATTTTCTTTGATGTGAATTTCTCAGTGAACATGTTGCGAAAACCTCAATTTTACTAAATCAAACTTCATTGGGTCCATCAATTGGGTATAAAAATCATGAAAAAAATAAACGGATTGCATTCTTGCAACATGTGGGATGAAATTACATTATTTAATTTGAAATGCTGTGCGTTTGAAAAGTTGCTTATTAAATTCTTACTTCGAACAGTTTTTCAAATAGTCTATGGATAGAATGAAAGAAAAGTTTCGGTGCCCCTGGTGCATGGGGTTTGATCAATATATCAAATACCATGATGAGGAGTGGGGGGTACCGGTTCATGAAGATCGAAAACATTTTGAGTTTTTGATTTTAGAAGGAGCGCAAGCAGGCTTAAGTTGGTCTACAATATTAAAGAAGCGCGAGGGCTACCGAAAAGTGTTTGAGGATTTTGATCCTAATAAAGTGGCAAGATTCTCTGATAAAAAATTAGAAAAAATACTGCTCAATCCCAGTATCGTGCGAAATAGATTAAAAATATATGCAACCGTCAATAATGCTAAACGTTTTTTAGAAGTGCAAAATGAATTTGGCAGTTTTGACAAATACATTTGGCGATTTGTTAATGGAAAATCAATTATCGGTAAGCGTAAGACGATGAAAGACGTCCCTGCTACTACAAAAGAATCGGATGCGCTTAGCAAAGATTTAATCCAGCGCGGATTTAAATTTGTCGGCAGCACAGTTATTTATGCTCATATGCAAGCATGTGGGCTGGTAAATGATCACCTGATTGATTGTCATCGATATTAAATACTGTGCTCCTATTTAGCTATTTCAGCCTCACTCCCACCCACATATATCCAGGCACCATTAACTCATTATACGAACCGGCAAGACTTCGCTGACCAAATCCACCTTGTCCGGGAGCCTGACCGGTATTGGGTGCTGCCGGGGCACTTTTCGCCATGCTCATTTTCCCTGTCTCGAAAGTGATACCGAGTATGGGTGTTTTGGTTTTATCTATTTTAAAAGCTTTAAAAGGTATTTTTGCTTCATACACGTAGGCGCCTTCTTCGTCTGCCACTATCAAAATCTGAATTCCATTCATTAAACCAAGTCGGCTTGAGACAATATTCTCTTTTGCTAACCCTAGCAGTTCAAGTACTTCAACATCGTTAAGCAATTGCTTTTTAGCGTACGTCCTGCCGGCAGCATCTTGTCGAAAAGGTGGCTGATCTTTTTTTAGTTCGCTTGCGTCTTTGCCCATCGGGTATTTTAAACCCATTTTTCCCTTCTTTTTTCCATTCGCATCCAGTTTTACATACAACCCAAACAAGCCAATCTTTTGCTGGGTAAGGTCATCTGATACCTTCAGTCGGAGATAGATGTTTTCGTCATCATTGCCTACATTAAAAAGGAACTTTCCATCGGGATCCAACATCCACTCCGTGTTCCATTCAGCTGGGTCTCCATCGATCACAATTGGTGCCGTGGGTATAAAACTTTCGTGAATACCTTTTTGAGCAAAAGAGGTGGCAATAAAAAATAGTGCAATTGGTAGTAAGGCCAAGGACTTCATCTATTCTAATTTAATTGTAAGCGTGTCGCAAGGTAAGGAGTAAATTCAATCTCGCTATGGATACAGGTTTTTATCACTGCTGCTCCTTAATTCATATACTTCGAATCCCAATTTTAATTACCTTCACTCTTTGTTAAAACCCTATTAAATGAAATCACTCATTATTTTACTTGCCGGAATTATCCTTCTTAGCAATTGCAGCCCTAAGCCCAAAACGCTGGCAGAACTAAACCCTGCTGCTGCTGGATTCGATCTCATCAATTCTGATCCAGCTGCCATTCAATTGGCCGATAGCATCATGCATGTTATGGGTGGGCGCGAAAATTGGGACAAAACAAGATTCATCTCTTGGAATTTTTTCGGGCGAAGAGACCTAACATGGGACAAACAAACCGGGCGTGTCCGGATCGAATCTCCCGGTGACAGCTCCATTTATTTAGTTAACATTAATACCGGAGAGGGTAAAGTAAAATTTCATGGTGTTGAACTAACTGAGGCGGATACGTTAAAAAAGTTATTGGAAAGAGCGAAGGGTATTTGGGTGAATGATTCCTATTGGTTGACGATGCCCTTTAAATTGAAAGACTCTGGTGTAACCTTGAAATACATGGGAGAAGACACGTTAAAGAACGATCGCTACAATGTACTGCAAATGACTTTTGCTGAGGTCGGATTTACGCCTGAAAACAAATACAAATTATATGTTGGAATAAAAGATAAAATGATCAAATACTGGGCTTATTACAATGATGCTAAAAAAGATACCGCAAATTTTATAAGGCCCTGGGATAACTATCAGAAGTATGGGAACATTTTGCTTTCCGCTGATCGCTCAGACAATGGTGGCCCAAAAAATGTAAAAGTCACAGAGTCATTGCCGGATAAATTGTTCACCGATTTCTAAAAATATCGCTTGTGATTTTGAAACCATGTAAGAGTATTTACTTTTACGAAAGTTAGTTTACCTAAAAGCACCAATCTATGCTCCTCAATCTAGAAAGCATCCCACACTTTTATAAAAATTACGTTAAGCAAATTGAGGAAACGGATCTCATTCAAGCCTTACGTATATCAGGGAATCGAATGAGTGAGGTGGTCCATTCTATCGCTGAGTCGAAAGTAGATTATCGGTATGCAGATGGCAAATGGACGGTTCGGGAATTATTATGCCATCTCATTGATGCCGAACGTATTTTTTCTTACAGAGCACTACGCTTTGCTCGAAATGACAAAACTCCGTTGGCTGGCTTTGAAGAAAATGACTACGCGCATGAGGCCAATACACAAGGAAGAGATCTTAAGAAAATTGCAGACGAGATGTCTCGTTTGCGTTCTTCTACTATAGACTTATTTGAAGGGTTTACCCCTGAAATGTTAACGCGAAAAGGAGCGGCCAACAAAAATGAAATTTCAGTGGTTGGCATCGGCTTTGTGATTGCCGGGCATGAAACACACCATCTCCAGATTTTACTGGAGCGCTATTTATCCGATAAAAAATGAGGAGTAATATGTCGAGTTGGATTTTATCCAACCATAATGGGTTAGGTCCTTTTATTGTTTTTTATCTTCTATTTGCTGCCTGCACTCCTACCAAAACCATACACAAAACACTAAAAGAAACAGAAGAAAAATTTCAGGACCATACTGGATTTTTTTTATACGATCCAATTAGCAAAAAAACACTCATCAACTATAATGCCTCCCATTACTTCACTACTGCCTCCAACACTAAGATTTTTACCTTCTACACTTCCCTGCAATTGTTAGGCGATTCTGTTCCTGCGATAAAGTATATTCAACGAAATGATTCTTTAATTTTTTGGGGAATGGGCGACCCCTCCTTTCTATATCCAAACGTTTATCAAAACGATAAGATTTTTCGTTTCTTGAAAGAGTCTCCTCAAAAACTCTTTATCTCTACGGCTAGCTTTCAAACCGAACATTTAGGGCAAGGGTGGGCATGGGATGATTATCCATATAGCTATTCCGTAGAACGCACTCCTTTTCCAATGTATGGAAATCTGATAGAGGTAAGCTTGAGTGTTAATCAATTACCTCATGCCAAGCCTACCTATTTTTCCAAATTTATTTCTGTTTCCGGAGACGTGCATGAAGAGCAGGAAATCAGTCGTGAAATCAATTCGAACAAGCTAGCTTTTTATTCCGGCAAAAATAGTAAGGTTAAAAAGTGGAGCATTCCTTTTCATTATTCACCGGATTTGATTGCCGATTTATTAAGTGACACGCTAAAAAAGCTAGTGAGTCACATACATCTTCCCATTCCTTCCGGGGCTAAAATTCTTCGAAGCACTCCCGCTGATAGTCTTTACAGGGTGATGATGCAGGATAGTGACAATTTTATTGCTGAGCAATTATTATTACAGTGTGCTGCCATTGTCAGTGATACTCTTAAACCGGAGATTGCTATTAAGTATTCCACCATAAAATTTCTTAAAGATCTTCCTGACAAACCTCAATGGGTAGATGGTTCCGGTCTGTCGCGGTTTAATTTATTTACGCCCCGATCAATAGTAGTGTTATGGGATAAGGTTTACCAGAAAGTACCGCGCGAGCGATTGTTTAAGCTACTGGCAGTGGGTGGAAAAACAGGAACCCTAAAAAATTGGTACAAAGCTGAAGCGCCATATATTTATGGCAAAACCGGAACGTTAACAAACAACCATAGCCTGAGTGGCTATCTGATTACAAAAAAGGGGAAGACCCTAATTTTTTCCATGATGAGTAATAATTTCGTGGATAGTGGAAATGCTTTAAGAAAGCAAATGGAACATATTTTAAAAAAGATACATGATCGTTATTAGCAACCAGCCAATTAAACCGATACTTCAAAAAACCACATTAGTACGTAATGCAGTCTGCTTTCCACTATTGACCGTTTTTGTTTGTCTTTCCTTTTTTTTGAATGCCCAGACACGCGATAGTCTTGATATTAAAATCGGGCAAATGCTTTTAATTGGTATAACTAAAGCAGAAGTAGACACGGTGATTTTAGAGGAAGTAAAAAAAGGAAATGTAGGCTCCATAATTTTATTTGAAAAAAATATACCCAACAAGCCCAATGCTTTTGCTGATTTAAAAAAAATCATTTGGGCGTATCAGCAAGCTGCCCCTACCAAACTTTTCGTGGCCATTGATCAGGAGGGAGGTAAAGTAAATCGTTTAAAAGAGAAGTATGGATTTACTCGTTCTATAACCGCAGAAGCAACCGCGAAATCAAAATCATTAGATACAGCAAGATTTTATGCAGAGGCTACTGCAGCTACGTTGGCTGGACTTGGCTTTAATGTGAATTTTGCTCCCTGTGTCGATATTGCAATTGAACCCACCAATACTGTCATCGTGAAGCCCGGCAGATCATATTCAACCAATGAAGATACGGTAGCCTTGATGGCCAAAGAGTTTATTCAGCAACACAGAAAGTTTGGTGTTGTGACTGTGCTAAAGCATTTCCCGGGGCATGGAAGTTCAACAACTGACTCGCACTACGGAATTGCAGATGTTACAAAAACTTGGAGTAAAAGAGAATTAAAACCCTATCAGGATTTAATCCAAACAAATAACGTGGATGCAATTATGACTGCCCACATTGTAAATATGGAGCTGGATAAAACGGGTAAACCAGGCACTCTATCCCCTGAAATAGTAAATGGCATGCTTCGCAAAAAATTAGGCTATCAGGGGGTTGTATTTTCAGATGATATGCAGATGGAAGCTGTCTCAAAGCAATATGGTTTTGAGGAATCGATCAGGATGGCAATTATAGCTGGCGTTGATATCTTGTGTTTCGCCAATAACGTACCGGGAAGTCAAAAACAAAGTGTTGAAAAAATTTTAGCAGTGATTCGTCTAGCCGTGATCAATGGTGAGATTCCCATCGAACGAATTAATGAATCCTACCAACGGATCACGCATTTAAAAATGGATATTGAAAAATATTCTTCATTAAATTATAAAGAATTGTCTGATCAATTAAATTTATATCGCCAACAAACGTCCCAACAACTAAAAGTAGCGCACGAGGAAATTAAGCTCCTGCAAACAAAACTTGAGTCACTCAACAAAAAGAAAAAGAAAAAATCAAAGAAAATCTAATACAATAAAAACAATCTATGGAAAATTTAGAAATCAACGCACTGAAAAAACGTAACAAAATTCTACTGACGGTCTGTCTGCTTTTAATCGTTGTATTGCTCACTGTTCTATTCTATTTCTATAAACAAACAAGTTTTGCACTTGCCAATCAAGAAATGGCTTTACAAGCAAAGGTTGAATTGAAACAGTGTGAAATAGAAGCCAGAAAACAAAGAGAGTATGCGGCACAGGCAAACCTGGAAGCTGAGAATCAAAAAAGGATGGCGGAAGACTACTTTATGAAAATGTTGGAGGCAAAGAAAAACAAGAAGTAAACAATGGAAAAAAATCAACTGGTGAGGCAAGCTAGGATAAGAGCCATTGTAATGGGAACTGCTTTGGGGCTAGCTTTGCTTTCCATTATATACGGTACTATACAACATCAATTAGCTACGGCCGTTGAAAGAAGACAAGTAGCCTGTGAAAAACAAACTGTTGAGTTGACTAAGCAAATTGAATCTAAGGACCAACAATTAATGCTTGCACTAGAAGAAATACGAAAAACAAAGGAGATCGCGTTATTGCAAGCATCTATAGCCGCAAAAAGAAAATAGGTGTGAGTACTGTTTTCAATATTGTCCATCCAACAACTACTGAAGTACCAATATTAGTCAGTGTGCCTCATTGTGGTACACTTTTTCCCTCTGAACTTGAAGATCAATACAAATCAGAATTAATACAATTGCCAGACGACACCGATTGGTTTGTTGACAAACTTTATGACTTTGCTCCTGCCATGGGTATTACTATGATTACTGCTAAGTACAGCCGTTGGGTAATCGATCTCAATCGTGACCCCTTAAGCAAGCCCTTATATACGGATGGTCGAATTATTACAGGACTCTGCCCTACCACTACTTTCTTAGGAGAATCCATTTACAAAGACAATCGAAAAGAAATCACACCTTCTGAAGTTGAAAACCGGGTCAAGCTATATTATGAGCCCTACCATCAAAGAATAGAAAGTGAATTGAGGCGCTTGCACCAAAAGTTTGGTATGGTACTTTTGTGGGATTGTCATTCTATCCGTCAAAGTGTGCCAACGATCCAACAAGAAAAATTTCCTGATTTAATTTTAGGCAATGTGGATGGGGCTTCTGCCGGATCTACCATCATATCTGTAGTGTTAGATTCGTTGAAAACTTCCCCATTCTCTTTGCATCACAATCATCCTTTTAAAGGCGGCTATATTACCCGGCACTTTGGGAAACCAGCTGAAAATCAGCATGCCTTACAGTTAGAAATGACCAAGATTAATTATATGGATGATACAGAAGAAAGTTATGATTATGAGAGAGCGAAGAAAATACAATTGCTTTTAGAGAATACATTCACGAAATTGAGTCGGTTATTAACTTCTTAAAATTCATTACTATGAAAAAGTTGCTATCTCTTGGCGCGGTTCTACTTATAATTGCATTTGGGCTTATTGCTTATTGGCAAAATGAAAATGCGAAAATTTATCGGGCCGATAAAAACAAAATGCATCAGGAACTGATCAAGGTACGATATGAGGCACAGGCCGCAAGGCTGGAGGTAGCCAAACTTAAACAGGTCATTGAAGCTGAGAGAAAACATACTGAACAATTAATGCAAAAAGTGATGAAGAAAAAGTAAGGATATGCATTTCTTTCGCTTCGATTCCTTACTACTTCAAAATAACTGGGTCTCTCCTGCTTTTGTAGGGGTAGATCAACATGGCATCATTCAATATCTTCATACAAACCCTCCTGCGGAATCCATTGCCATAGAATCCGTACAAGGTTTTGCCATTCCCGGTTTTCAAAACGCTCACTCACATGCCTTTCAATATGCGATGGCAGGACTCGCAGAAAATCATGCTACCGGAATCGAAGATGATTTTTGGACCTGGCGGGAAGAGATGTATAAGTGTGCGTTGTCTATTGACCCGGATCAGGCGGAAGCTATTGCCGCGATGCTCTATGCTGAAATGGTAAGACATGGCTATACACATGTAGCTGAGTTTCATTATTTGCATCACGATAAAGATGGCAAACGATATACGGCACTGGCTGAAATGGGGGAACGTATGGTGAGCGCTGCAAAAACAGCCGGTATAAAAATTACTTTGGTTCCCGTCTTTTATCAAAAAGGAAATTTCGGAGAGGAACCTCAACCCAGGCAAAAAAGATTTATTTCAACAACCGTTGATGATTATTTTACACTATTAGATTCTTCACGACAAGTCATAAAAAACTATAAAGATGCTTCACTTGGCTTTAGCGTCCACTCATTACGTGCCGTTGAACTTGCAGATATTTTAAAAACTGTTAAAGAAGGCCCAAAGGATTTACCCTTTCATATTCATATAGCTGAACAAAGGAAAGAGGTGACTGATTGTTTGGCGTACGCTGCCAAGCGACCTATGCAGTGGATGTTGGATAATCTGGAGTTGAACGAACGATTTCAGTTGGTTCACTCTACACATCTTGATGATGATGAACTGGTGCGATTGGCAAAGTCAAAAGCAAATGTCGTCTTGTGCCCATCTACAGAAGGAAACCTGGGGGATGGCATATTCCGAATGAAAGAGTATATCAAGTTGGGGGGGCATTGGAATATTGGCACCGACAGTCACATTGGGTTAAATCCTTTCGAGGAATTTCGAATGATTGATTACCACCAGCGATTGGTCACCAACAAACGAAATACCTTTGAAGGAGATGCTGCCAAAGCAATGGTCAATGAGTCTGTCATGGTCGGCCGTATGGCAATGGGACGAAAAACCGCTGATCACTTTGAAGTTGGTCAACCGTTTGATGCCTTGGTGGTCAGCGCCACCACCCACCTGCTAGCTGATACCTCCGAAAAAAATAGATTAGCATCGATCGTTTTCACGGGAGATTCAAGTCGAAATATTGGAACCATTATCAATGGGAAATGGATCGTTAAAAATCAGCATCATCAGAATGGACATGCTATCAAAGTTGCTTTTGCTAAAGCCATCCGAGAGATAAAAAATCGCTGATATTGCCAGTCATCAAGCTAGTTTTACTCTTATACTATTCATAAAAGGTTTTCTCCGAATTTTTTGCTAATTAGGTATCTTAATCAGCAACATCTATGAGAAAGCCCACTATCCTTTTGTTAAGTTCTATATTGATTTTCAGTACCGTTTATTCACAGAAGAGTAAGTCAGTTACAGAAACTTCAATAACACCCATATCAAAAACAGATTTCTTTAAAGGCCTGAAGTGGCGAAACATAGGCCCTTTTCGCGGTGGTAGAGCAAATGCCATAGCCGGTTCACCCATGGATCCCATGGTTTTCTATGTGGGCTATACAGGTGGGGGCGTGGGCAAAACGGATGATGGTGGAATGACCTGGAAAAATATTTCTGATGGTTTTTTTAAAGTGGGTTCCATTGGAGACATCGCGGTTTGTGAAACTGACCCAAATGTAATTTATGTGGGTACTGGCGAACATGCTGTACGCGGTGTGATGACTTCCTTTGGTGATGGCGTGTATAAATCTACCGATGGAGGCAAGACCTGGAAAAATATAGGCTTAGAGAAAACTCGCCACATTTCTGACGTAATTGTTCATCCCAATAATTCAGATATCGTCTACGTAGCAGCTCAAGGTGCTGTACATGGTGCAAATCCTGATCGTGGGGTATACAAATCGATTGATGGCGGAACCACCTGGAAAAAAACGCTATTCGTTGATGACAACACGGGGGCTTCTTCACTCAGTATGGATATGACTAATCCGCGCATCTTGTATGTAGCCACCTGGCAACATAGACGTTATCCTTGGAAAGTGGAGAGCGGTGGTGCCGGTTGTGCTATTTGGAAATCTACCGATGCCGGTGAAACATGGAATAAAATTATTGACGGGCTTCCTAAAGAAATGGGCAAGATCGGGGTAAGCGTGTCACGCGCTAATCCGAATAGAGTTTTCGCTATCGTAGAGGCCGAGAAATCAAAAGCGGGATTATATCGTTCTGATGATGGCGGAAAAAAGTGGAACCTTCAATCGACCGATCAAACCATTACATCACGGTCTTGGTATTACATGGAAGTATTTGCCGATCCAGTCAATGCCGATATAGTGTATGTATTGAACGCACCAATGATGCGCTCCATTGACGGGGGGAAAACTTTTTCGAATATTCGGGTAGGGCATGGTGATACGCATGATTTATGGATCAATCCAAAAAACAATCAAAACTTTGCTTTAGCTGATGATGGTGGTGGTGAAATAAGCTATAATACGGGAAGAACATTCTCTCCACTCAACAATCAGGCAACGTCACAATTTTATCGTGTCATTGCCGATAATCGTTTTCCGTATTGGGTATATGGGGGACAACAAGATAACTCATCAGTGGCCACTCCTAGCCGCAATGGAAGTTTTGGAATTACGGACAAAGATTGGATCAACGGCCCCGGTTGCGAAAGTGCGTGGGTGGCATTCAACGATCCGAACAATCCAGAATTATTGTATGGTGGCTGTTATCAAGGTCAAATAGATGTATTAGATACACGCACGAGCGAAAACAAAGACCTGCAAGAATATCCTGCTACCAATTTGGCCTTTGCCCCCAAGAAAATGAAGTATCGTTTTAATTGGAACGCACCGCTCATCAATTCACCCCACGATCCAAAAGTAATGTACCATGCCGCCAACGTTTTGTTTAAAACGACTAATGGTGGTTTAAGCTGGGATGTGGTGAGCCCCGATCTCACACGCAATGATACCACCAAGCAAGATGTAAGCGGAGGCCCAATTACCAATGAAGGTGCTGGGGGAGAAAATTATAACACCATTTATTACGTGATTGAATCCCCGTATGAAGTGGGGGTGATTTATACAGGGAGCGATTGTGGTTTGGTACATCTAACAAAAGATGGTGGAAAAAATTGGAACAACGTTACCCCAGCAGGGTTACCTGAAGGGATGATTCACTCAATAGAAGTTTCTCCACACGATAAAGGCACTGTATATATTTCAGCCTCGCGTTATAAGTTCAATGACTACAGCAATATGACATACAAGTCAACCGACTATGGAAAGTCATGGACAAAGATAGGAACGGGTGTTGAATCGGATGACTTTATCAAAGTAATTCGAGAAGACAAAAAGGTAAAAGGGATATTGTATGCTGGCGCAGAAAGAGGATTTTATATCTCTTATGATGGAGGAGTAACGTTTAATAAATTTCAATTGAACTTGCCGATTGTTCCGGTCACCGACCTGATCATTCGGGATAATGATTTGGTTGCGGCCACCGCAGGAAGGTCGTTCTGGATATTAGATGATTTGGGGGCAATTCAGCAATCAAAAGGAAAATTGGATACGGCTTTAAAGATTTTCACCCCTAAACATACCTACCGTTTATCATCTGTTACCATTCCAGAATATTTTGGTGACATTCCCGGGCTAGGTCGTAATCCGGCAAACGGTGTGTTGCTCGACTACTACTTAAAAGAAAAAGCGGATACAATAAAAGTCACCCTTGAGATTTTAGATGGCAGTGGAAAAGTAATTCGCTCCTATACCAATAAGAAAGACGAAAGCTTTAAACCCTATCCAGGTGGACCACCCGCGAAACAAACGATACCCGCTGAAGCCGGACTAAATCGTTTTGCGTGGGATTTCAGGACAGAGTCATTAACGGGGGTGCCTGGCATTTATGTGTATGGGGATTACAGCGGATATCGTGTGGCTCCGGGGAAATATAAAGCCAGAATCTCGCATAAAGGCCAAGTTTCTGAAACAGAATTAGAAATTATTGTAGACCCGAAAGTGAGTGCAACCGCTGCAGAATGGGCGGCACAACAAGAATTTTTAAAACAAACAGGCGAACAATTTGATGAAGTGCATAAGAATGTGAATAAAATGCGACAAGTAAAAAAGCAAATTGAAACCTATAACGAATCACTGAAAGAAAACTCCGATGCGAAGGAGATTATAAATACCGGAAAAGAATTGATTAAGAAAATTGAAAAGTGGGAGGGCAATCTCATCGAGCCACGCAGCAAGAATTTTCAAGACGTTATCAATTTTCCTAACAAACTCAATTCAGAATTTTTACAATTGAGAGGCGTGGCCGATACCCACGACCCTCGTCTTACAAAAGGGGTTCAAGATCGGGCCCGTGACGTACAAACAGATTGGATTAAGTATAAGCAGCAATTACAAATTCTGATCAATACTGATATCAACAACTATAATAAACTATTCAAAGATAAAAATATACCAGCCGTTGTAATCGATACAAAAGAAACGATCATCAATAATTAACTCAAGTTACACGCTTTAAGAAAAGCGCTAAACCCAAACTATTCCTTTATCTTTAGGGGCAATGGTCTTGAGGGAATTCGCAATTTAAAAGTTGTCAGATGCTTATTTCGCATTATTGGGGAACTGCTTATCGTTTCTTCCTACGTCAAAAAATATATGCGATCATTAATGGGTTAGGGCTTGCTATCGGCATGGCAAGTTGCCTGATCATGGTACTGATTGCTACGGATGATATTGGCTATGATCAATTTCATCCGCAGGCTAATAAAATCTATCGGGTTGCAGTAGATCTCCAATTCCCAGATCATCAATCACGCTCAGCCATCACTCCATTTCCATTGGCTCTCGCCTTAAGGCAAAATAAAAAAATTGCAGAAGATGCCATTCGAATTATTCGCTTACAAAATCTGGTGATTAGCTCATCTGATTCAATTGGGCTCAGTGCTTCCCGTGCAATACTGACAGATTCAAATTTTTTCAATTTTTTTGGTTACGCTCTTTTATGGGGAGACCGAACGACTTGTCTTCAATCTGATACATCCATTGTGCTAACCAAAAGCATGGCGCAAAAACTGATCAGACCAGGCCAAACGATCAATGAATTAATTGGGCAGCAACTTACTATTCAGGGCGATTTGAATCGATGGACCGTCACAGGAATTGCAGCAGACCCTCCGGTAAAATCACATTTCAAATTTGATCTGATCCTTCCGCTTAAAGTGGAAAATCAAAACAGATGGGACTGGTTTGTTACCTGGACCTACTTGCGAATCCCTGAGGGTATTACTTTAGAAGAAGTAACTAAAGATTTAATTCCATTTCAAGAATATTTTTACAAAGCCATTAAAGAAAAATTTAAATTAGATAATGCCAGCGCCCAACAGAATATACATGAAGAGTTTTTTCTGCAGCCGATCGGTGATATTCATCTAAAGTCACACCTGGATCACGAACTTGAGCCAAACAGTCGCATTGAATATATCTATGCGTTGTTTTTTACGGCCATTATGGTACTTCTAATTTCCTGTTTCAACCATGTCAATCTTTCAACCGCACGCTGGACGAAGCGATCCAAAGAAATTGGCGTTCGTAAAATGGTTGGAGCCTCGAGACAAAAAATATTAACTCAGTTCTTAGAAGAGTCATTGATTTTAACCATGGGGAGTCTATTGTTCGCGTCCTTGATCGTTTATTTTGCTTTACCAATCGTAAATTTTTTAACAGATAAGAACATTCGCCTGCAGGAGTTGCCGCTTTTATTTTCACTCTTTTTCTTACTCGCCTTTGGATTAGGTGTCAGTTTAATCTCAGGTGCGTATCCTGCATTTTTGGTTAGTTCCTTTGATGTCTCTCAAATATTTAAAAATCACAAAAATGGATTGGGCGGAATGGCCCTTCGAAAAAGATTAGTTGTGATGCAATTCTTCTTTGGTATTCTGTTGTTCATTTGTACACTTACTGATTTTCAACAAGTCCACTTTCTTACGCAAGCAGAACATTTGGGTTTTGACAAGGATCAGGTGATGGTCATAGAAAATGCTTTAGCTCTTGGAGATCAGCAGAGTAAATTTAAAAACGAATTGTTAAAGCTAGAAGAGATTGAATATGCCTCCTACGCAAGTCAAAATCCCATCAATGTAAATAGTTCTGTCATTTCTCAGACAGCAGGAAGCAACTCTATGCAGATTGGCTCTGAAATAATTTCAGTTGATTCCGATTTTACCAATGCATTGGGTGTGGAGTTGGAATGGGGATCACCCTTTTCTGATACGTTGCCTATTTCACCAAAAAAAGTAGCCATCATTAATCAATCCTTTTTTGAAAAAACATTTTTAAAAAGTCCTGAAAATGTAAAAATCATTCTTCACAATTATCAGAAAGACACCCTTCATGTTATCGGGATGATTAAAGATTTTAGGCATCGGCCTTTCAAACTTGATTCAGGACCTTTATTATTAGTTGTAAGCAAAGAACCACAGCCATTTATATTGATCCGATCTCCAAATCTAAAAATGGCAGAACTAAATCTGGCTACGGAAAAAATTTGGAAAAAATATGTGCCTCAAACAACGATGAAATCTTATACCCTGAATGAAAAAATTGCTGAACAACTCTACCTGGAATCCGAATTAGGATCTATTACTCTCTTTTTTACTGTATTAGCCCTCTTTGTGGCCTGTCTGGGCTTGATGGGCTTGGCTACGTTCACTGGCGAAATGAGAGCGAAAGAAATTGCTATGCGAAAAGTATTGGGCGCACGAACACAAGAAATTGTTTACATGCTGGTACGGCAATACGGAATCTTAATATTTATCTCTTTTTTGCTAGCCGCTCCTACCGGTTGGTATCTCATGGAGTGGTGGCTCCAACAATATCCTAGTCGGATGTCGCAAAGTGGCTGGATTATTTTTTGGTCAGGCCTTTCATGCTTGTTCGTGGCATTGTCTACCGTTATCTATCAATCCATTCAGGTAGCCAGAAAGAATCCATCTGAAACACTGCGATCAGAATAGATATTGATGGAATTTGCGCGTCTCTGCCATTCGATCCATAGTAAAATGAAAAAGAACGAAAAGGAACCTGCATAAGGTTACCTTTGTGGTATGCAAAAAAGTGTAAACGCAACCCAAACCGACTTTCTTAAGAATTTAGGCATCAAAGAGCTCAATGAAATGCAAGCTGCCTTCATTGAGAAAGCATCAACCTTTAACAACCTGATGTTGTTGGCCCCTACCGGTTCCGGCAAAACACTCGCTTTTTTAATACCCCTCATTACCAAACTCAGTACAGAAGGCAACGGAGTCCAGGCATTAATTATAGCCCCCTCTCGAGAATTATCATTGCAAATTGAGCAAGTCTTCAGGTCAATGAAGACTTCCTATAAAGTGAGTTGTTGTTATGGTGGGCACTCCGTGAAGATTGAACAAAATAGTTTAAGTGAGGCCCCTGCTGTTATCATTGGTACTCCCGGAAGATTGGCAGATCACATTCTACGAAAATCATTCGATGCGAGAACAGTAAAACTTGTCGTGTTAGATGAGTTTGATAAATCCTTGCAAATGGGTTTTCATAAAGAATTGACAACCATTTTTAAAGTGCTGCATGGGAAGCAGCAACACCTGCTCACCTCCGCTACACGATTGGATGTATGGCCAGAATTTCTACCCTTTACAAATCCTGAAACACTAAACTATTTGAAAGACGAGGTCGATTCAAATTTAGAGTTGAAGCTAGTTCGTACAAATACCACTGACAAAGTAGAAACATTGATGCGTCTGGTAGCCGGTTTTAATCAGGAAGTCTGTTTAGTATTTTGCAATCATCGCGATGCCGTAGAGCGGATAAGTGCTCTGCTTGCTCAAAATAATTTTGCACATGGCATCCTCCATGGAGCGATGGAGCAGATCGATCGCGAAAAGAATTTAATCAAGTTCAGGGGCGGTGCCCACAATGTTTTAATTGCCACTGACCTTGCCTCCCGCGGGTTAGATATTCCCGAAATCAGACACGTAGTACATTATCAATTACCTCCGCAACAAGAAGCCTTTCTGCATCGCAATGGACGCACCGCACGCATGCATGCGGATGGAAAGGCCTATTTAGTATTAGCCATTGATGAAGTACTCCCTGCGTACATTGACAAATCGATTGAAGAAGTAAAGGTGGCGTCTAAATTGCAATTGCCTCCTCCTCCTCTTTATTCTTGTCTCTATATCAGTGCAGGCAAAAAGGATAAAATCAGCAAAGGCGATATCGTTGGATTGCTTACAAAAAAAGGGGGAATGAAAGCCGATGATATCGGATTAATTACCTCCCTTGATTTTTCATCTTATGTATCTGTAAAACGTGCGCTTGTCAATAAATTATTGCCTGCCATTAAAAATGAAAAACTTAAGAAAGTAAAAGTAAAAATTGAGGTGGCTAATTAAACTTCTATCAATACCTTTTGTGTCTCACAAAGGGCGGTGAAGCTAAAATTTCCAGAGCCCTACTTTTGGGGCGCTTTTGTCTTGATTCATTAAGCAGTTCTTAATTTTTATATGAACACTTAATTTTACATTCACAACACGTTCGTTGTTATCATTTTAGATTTTCTACCATATACCTGCCATCATTTTGTTCTGCATTTTTGCAGGATGTTCTCCCGAAATAATTTGTCGCTTTCCAGAACGTCAAAAAATTCTTGCAGGTACTTTTTCATTCCAGTAAATTCCTTTGTCGTAAAATCCGCCTCATACCGATCCAACACTTTTAATAGAACTGGCTTAGCTTGGATATATTCCGTTCTGACAAATTGTGTGACGGCCTCATTTCTGCAAAATCCCCGAAAGACACGCTCTCGCACACTGGTAATTTCAAGTGTACTATTTACTTCTGCATAGGGTGCGTTTACAAACCCTGACATATCAAAATCATACGCCACAGGAATATATTTTTTAGGAGCCACCAAAATTAATTTAGCATTATGATGAAAAGTAGTTGACCAATCTGTATTGGCAATCATGTATTCAAAGAAATCATGCCGAATGGAGGTTGTGTCATGTAAATTCCTTGGGTGAAGATTTAGACTATCTACGACCTTGCCATGAAATCGCTTCGCAATTAAATTATCGTCTTCAATAAAGAATCCTTTTACCTGGTGCGTTTTAGTTTGCTTGCCACTTTGATCTGATAAGCTAATATCGAGCAATCGTGTATTAAATGTATAAGGGGTAGCCGGTTCGTAAAGCTGATAACAGATATATTCCTTGAGGATTAGATCACTATAATTTTTTGCAGGCTGACAGGGAAAAACCAGTTTAAGATTCTTATTGCCTTCAAAGGGAGTATGGGCAGCATCGCCCTTCTTAATTTTAATACGGATAGGGGTGAAGTAACAATTCTTCCTTCTAAAATTACCACGCCCACGAATGCTGATCGCTAGAGAATCCCACCCATTTTGCTCATTCTTATAATATAATAGGGTAGGAAAGTAGATGGAGTCATTGGTGTTTTTCTTAATCTCTTTAAAGGAAAAGGCCAGACGGATCGACAATGGTCTTTCCTCTTGAAAAAGTGGCGTAACATCTGCCACTTGCGCACAGGCAGGAAATGCCAATACCGAAAACAGAAATAGAAGCTTACTAGCCACCTGCTTAAAATTTAATAATAATATATTTTAATATAGGCCTTCTCTTTCCCAAAATCAATATGTTCGATACTGATTTTTTGAATATCCAATCCCGTGCGTTCACGCAAGTCTGTAATCAATTGAGCTTGTTTGTCCGGTCGAATATTTTCGATAGAAGGATATTCTACTGTTTTGGATCGCTGATTGCGCATCAGTCTGTTACCATCTACCACGTACACGGCAACGATGATCATTGCATTTAAGGCAATGATTTCAACATATGTTCCTTTCATCACAGAGTTGATCAATCCAAAGGTCATGATGATAAACAAATAGGTCATGTCCTTCATTGAAATGGTCTCTGTGCGAAAGCGCAGCAGAGAGAAAGCCGCCAACAAACCAAAAGCACTTCCGATGGATCCAAATCCTCCTGTTTTCTCCAGCATGTATGCCAACAGGAAAACAATAAAATTGAGCAGGAAGAAAGTGAAAAAAGAATCCTTCTTTTGGTAGGTGGTATAGTACACAAATCGAATCAAAATGATCATCGATATAGAATTGATCAATAGTCTGATCAAAAAGTACGTGGTAAATAATTGTGCTTTGTCCATCGGTTAAATGTATATACTTAAAAGCAATATCACAATCTTGACTTTGGTTACCTTAATTTAGCTTCTTAGCTATTGACCGCAAGGGTCTACGTTACCATCATTTGGTAATTGTAATTTCATCAAAAACATTTCCGCTCTTATCCAATTGCTTCAGCACCAACTTCTTTCCATTGGTTTCAACAAGTGTGAAGGAGTGTCTGTCTGAAACGATTTTTGTGGTGAACGATACCCAGTTTCCTGGCGGATCATGTTTCCATAATTCAGGCTTGCCACTCAGTGATGGATCGTATAACGGGGCTCCTCCAGCTCCCGTAACAATATAAATGATTCCTTTCGGCTTGGTGTTGCCGCTTCCATTATAGAGTGAATCAAGAACAAACGTGCCATCCACCCTTCCCTCTTTTGAAATAACATAGTGTGTGCCTGCGCTGTCCTTCTTAGGGTCAAATGTGAGTGGGTGAGTGCGCTGATAATTA
>JANPBK010000036.1:0-15389 GCA_031430395.1 Cyclobacteriaceae bacterium | reverse complement strand
AAATCCATTTTTAGCAAGCTCGCTCAATATGGATATGAAGGCTGGGCTGTTTTAGAGTGGGAGTGTTGCATCAAGCATCCAGAGCAAGGTGCGCAAGAAGGCGCACCATTTATTAAGAATCACATGATCCGCGTAACTGAAAAAGCTTTTGACGATTTTGCCTCAGCTGGGAAAAACCCAAGACTCAATAAATCAATTTTAGGAATTTAAATTAACACATCATGAATAAAAAGAATATCTACCATCTTGCTTTCATCTCTGTTTTCTCGATCATTTTATGTGAGTGTGGCTCAAAAAAAGAAGCCGCCAACGCGGAAGATTACGGAACACCTAAAGAAGAAGCGATTCCGGTTACAACCGTTGATGCAATTACGCTAGGCCAAACCCTTGTAAAAGCGAGCGATTGTAAGACCTGTCATCACCCCATTAATAAAATTATAGGCCCCTCTCATACAGATGTAGCGAAGAAGTATGAATTTACTAAAGCGAATGTTGAATTATTAGCCGGAAAAATTATTAAAGGAGGTGCCGGAGTATGGGGTGAAATACCGATGGCAGCGCATACAGATGTTAGTCTGGCTGATGCTGAAAGAATGGCGAGATATGTGTTGTCACTGGATGGTGAGAAGGAACATTAATAATAGTGCATAAATAAAATACTAACGCAATGAAAAATTATATTGTTGTCTTACTGTTCTCGTTATTTTCAGTTAGTTCACAGGCACAAGATAACACTTTGTCCAAAAAGGAAATGAAAGCAGGATGGAAGCTTCTTTTTGATGGCAAGTCATTGGCAGGCTGGCATAATTTTAAGAGCGATAAAATTGGAGAGGCTTGGTCAGTTACAGATGGCTCGATTCATCTTAACAAAACGCAACAAGAGGGCTTTCAAGTGAAGGGTGGAGGCGATATAGTTACGCAAGGTGAATTTGAAAATTTTGAATTGCAGTTGGAATGGAAAATTGCTCCTTGTGGAAATAGTGGAATTATCTTTAATGTGGTAGAAACACCTGAATATCAATACGTATGGCAGACTGGGCCGGAAATGCAGGTGCTAGATAATACATGCCACCCCGATGCCAAAATTGAAAAGCATAGAGCAGGAAACTTGTACGACTTAATCCAAAGTCCTACTGAATCTGTGAAACCTGCTAATGAATGGAATCAAGTAAAGATCATGTCTAATAAAGGAAAGTTGGTGTTATGGCTTAATGGTGTGAAGCAAGTGGAAACTGAAATGTTTACTCCTGCTTGGGAGACTTTAATCAAAGGAAGTAAATTTAAGGATATGCCGGGGTTTGGTAAAGCTCGAAAAGGAAAAATTTCATTGCAAGATCATGGCGATTTAGTTTGGTATAAAAACATCAAGATCAAAGAATTGAAATAATTGGTATGATGATTGGCATCTTCGATAATGAGTTTGTCACCGTCCAATTGGATGATTCTCTACCGGTCTTAATGCATCGATGGAAGCAAGAACCACCATCAGAAGAATTTAAGTTTACACTCGAGCGAATTTTAAGCGAATATAAAACGCTATCTAAATCATATCTAAACTTAGCGTGGTTAGTAGATGCAGCACTGCTGGGTGAATTAGATGAAGAGGTTGAGAAGTGGTTGCAAGATAAATGGGAGAAAATGATTTTTGTCGAAGCAGGTGTGAAACTTCATGCTGTTATTTTAGGACAAAGTATTTATGCGGATTATCCCATGGAAAAATTCAAATCAGATGCCGAAACTAAATTTGATTCATTGAATGTTCATCTGGGGGTGTTTTCAAATCAACAAGAGGCTTATGCATGGATCAAACAAAAGCAATTAAAATTATGAAGAGACGCGAATTTATTCAAACGACCTCGCTAGCTGCTGTCGGTGCTGCTGCCCTAAGTTCCTACTCACTTATTGATAAAAAGAGAATCGGGCTTCAGCTCTACTCGCTGCGCGACATTATTGGGCAAGACCCAAAATCCGTTTTAAAAAAAGTGGCTGAGTTTGGCTATAAAGAGTTAGAAGCCTATAGCTACAATGACGGAAAAATATTTGGCATGAAGTACAAGGAGTTTTCTGACTATGTAAAAAGCCTTGGTATGCAAGTGACTAGTGGCCATCATGGGTTTGGAAAGTCAGAATCGTTAAAGGCGATTAAGGGTACGGTACTGAATGGCTGGGAACGAGCTGTTAGTGATGCGAAAGAATCAGGTCAAGAATTTATGGTAGTCGCCTATCTTACCAGTGATGAACGCAACGATTACAAAGGTTTGTGCGAGGCATTAAACAAAGCTGGTGAAGTGTGCAATAAGTATGGTATCAGATTAAATTATCACAATCATGAATTTGAATTTGAGCAGTTTGAGGGTCAAATAGCCTATCACCTCATGCTGAAAGAACTTGATCCAAAATTGGTCGGTATGGAAATGGATTTATATTGGATGCAATTTGCCAATCAAAATCCAATTGACTATTTCTCAAAATACCCGGGTAGGTTTGAGCAATGGCATGTGAAAGATATGGACAAGACTAATCCCAAACAGCAGGTCGATATGGGTACTGGTCGTATCGATTTTAAATCCATCTTCGCAAAAGCTAAACTCGCTGGAATGAAGCATTTTTATGTAGAACAAGAAGCGTATCCTGTTTCCTCCATCCAAAGTATAGAAGAGAACATTAAAGTGGTAAAAAAATGGTTTTAATAAAATCTTTGTGAACCATAACAAGTAATTCGCTCTTCATACATATGAAGAATTTTCTTTCGATACGAGTAGCCACCTATGGGCTGCTTTCAATGTTGAGTCTTGTTATAGTATTTCATTTTTTGGTATTAACTGGGATTGTACCTTTTGAAATAGTATGGGGAGGACGAATTAAAGATTCTTCCGAAATGGAAGTCTTTGAGGCCTTTTCAATTACGCTTAATTTATTGATGCTTTTTATAATTGGTATAAAATCCGGATTCATCAAGCTGAGTTTAAACCCTACCATCATTAAAATTAGTTTGTGGCTTATGTTTGTACTCTTTTTTGTCAACACAATGGGTAACCTTTTTTCAATTAACCAGTGGGAGAAAATAATATTTACTCCGATCACCATCGTACTTGCTGTTTTTAGCTTACGTTTGGCATTGTCAAATTAAGTAGTCACATTCTATATGCAAACCACATCGAGTATCCTACTTGTTAGACCGGCAAACTTTATGTTTAACAGAGAGACGGCTGAATCAAATGCTTTCCAAAAAGAGAATACTGAAACAGAAGAGGTCATCAAGCAAAGAGTAATTAATGAGTTTGAGACGTTTGTGAACAAATTAAAAGCAGTAGGTATAAATACTTTTGTCTTTGACGATACATCACACCCTCAAAAGCCGGATGCAATTTTTCCGAATAACTGGATTACACTTCACGAAGATGGAAGAGTATTTGTATTTCCTATGTTCGCTCCCAATAGACGATATGAAAGAAGATTTGCTATTATAGAGGAACTTAAATCGAACTTCATCATCAATGAAATAATTGACCTCACGCGTTTTGAAAACGAAAATCGTTTTTTAGAAGGCACAGGAAGCATGATCTTTGACCACATGAATAAAATGGCTTATGCGTGCCTTTCTCCTCGAACAGATAAGGAGCTTTTTATTCAGTTTTGCGGCACTATTGGATATACACCTATTTACTTTTCATCTTTTGACCAAGAGGGTAAGGAGATTTATCACACCAATGTGATGATGTGCTTGGGTGAAAAATTTAGCGTGATTTGTCTAGCTAGTATTTCCAATCAGCAAGAGAAAACTCGAGTAGTAGACTCATTAAGTAAAAGCGGTCATCAGGTGATCGACATTACATTTGAGCAAATGAATCAATTTGCCGGAAATATGTTGGCACTACAGACGCAGGATCAAAAGAATATATTAGTTCTTTCTCAAAGTGCTTTCAGTAGCTTGACACAACTGCAGAAATCGGATATTGGAAAGTATTGTGAGTTATTTCCTCTTTCCATACCTACAATTGAAGCGATCGGTGGCGGTAGCGCCCGGTGTATGATGGCGGAAATATTCCTGCCCAAGCGGCTTTAAATCAATGCCTTTGTATTTCGCATAAGTCGATAAAAAACACCTTTCAAACGATTGCAATCTCACTTTTCATTCTTATTTTGCATATGATTAAATCATAAAACAATCTCTTTATGGAAAGCACGAAATCAGTTAGTAAGTCATATCAAGTGAAGCATCAGCCATTGCTCAATTGGATAAAAGAGGTGTCGGAACTCTGCCTTCCGGATCAGGTGGTTTGGTGTGATGGGTCGAAGCAAGAGTATGATGAACTTTGTACTGACCTCGTTAAGAAAGGGACATTTATTAAACTGGATCCTAAAAAGCGCCCTAATAGTTTTGCTTGTTTTTCAGACCCTAGTGATGTAGCTCGTGTGGAAGATCGCACGTATATCTGTAGCCGCAAAAGAGAAGATGCCGGGCCTACTAATAATTGGGTTGAGCCAAAAGAGATGAAGTCCACGCTTAATGGGTTACTCTCAGGCTGTATGAAAGGACGTACCATGTATGTGATTCCATTCAGCATGGGACCATTGGGATCACCAATTTCTCAAATTGGCATTGAGATTACCGATTCGGAATATGTAGTTGTTAACATGCACATCATGACACGGGTTGGAACTAAAGTAGTTGCAGCCTTGGGTTCTGATGGTGCCTATGTAAAATGTTTGCATACAGTAGGCGCTCCCTTGAAGCCAGGTCAGCAAGATGCTAAGTGGCCCACTAATGCAACTACCAAATATATTGTTCATTACCCGGAAGATCGCTCTATCGTTTCATATGGTTCGGGATATGGTGGTAATGCGTTGCTTGGAAAAAAATGTTTTGCCCTTCGTATTGCTAGTTCAATGGCACAGGAAGAAGGTTGGTTGGCAGAACACATGTTAATTCTAGGCGTAGAGAGTCCGGATAAAGTAAAAAGTTATGTGGCGGCAGCATTTCCAAGTGCTTGTGGTAAAACGAACTTTGCCATGCTCATACCACCTAAAGAATTTGATGGTTGGAAAGTGACTACGGTTGGCGATGACATCGCCTGGATTAAACCTGGAAAGGACGGTAAGTTATATGCCATCAATCCGGAGGCTGGATATTTTGGTGTCGCTCCAGGTACGAATACAAAGACAAATCCGAACGCAATGATAACCATGGAGAAAAACTCCATTTTCACCAATGTGGGAGTAACACCGGATGGAGATGTATGGTGGGAGGGATTATCAAAAGAAGTTCCGAAAGATATTATAGATTGGAGAGGACAGAAGTGGGACCCTTCATCAGGGAAACCGGTTGCACACCCTAATGCGCGTTTCACAACACCAGCATCACAGTGTCCGAGTATCGATTCGGATTGGGAAAATCCCAATGGAGTTCCGATCGGTGCTTTTATTTTTGGTGGTCGAAGAAGCACTACTATTCCTTTAGTGTATCAAGCGCACAATTGGAACTCTGGTGTATACCTGGCGGCAACTATGGGATCTGAAATGACTGCGGCCGCATTTGGTGAAGTTGGAAAAGTGAGGAGAGATCCTTTTGCGATGCTTCCATTCTGTGGCTATCATATGGGAGATTATTTTAACCATTGGTTACAATTTGGGCGTGACATACCGGATCCTCCACGCATATTCGGAGTTAACTGGTTTAGAAAAGACGAACAAGGTAATTTCATTTGGCCCGGATTTGGCGACAACATGCGTATTCTAAAATGGGTGGTAGAAAAAATTCGAGGTAAATCAAATGCGGTGGAAAGCCCGATTGGATGGATGCCTCACTACAATGATATTGATTGGACCGGATCAACTTTTACCAAACAACAATTTGATAGCATTATGATGATTGATCGGGAAGGGTGGAAGCAAGAGTTGCTATCTCATGCTGAATTGTTTGAGCGAATGTACGATAAGCTTCCAAAGGAATTTATTTTTATGAGAGAGCTTCTGCTTTCTAGTTTGTGGCGCTCACCGGAGAAATGGAGTTTAGAAGCAGAAGAGATTTAATACTTGGTCACTTCTCGCTTTTAAGAATACCTGCTTGAAAAGTAAGAGTTTTGATGAGATTCCCATTCTCATCAAACTCTTTCCAGATTTTATGCTTTTTATTGGCCACAAATTCTCCTTGCTCTTTTATCTTTCCGTTTGGGTAGTAGCTGGTAAAAACTCCATGTTGGCGACTTCCACGGTATTCACACTCTGATGAAATTTTCCCATCGTTATAATAATTTATTACGGGCCCTGTAATCAAATTATACTTCCAGGTTTCTTCTACTGACTTTTCACCATTTTCGTGGTATTGAGTACGCACACCTTGAAGTTGTCCATTTTCATAATTTTCTTTGAACATAAGAGTTTTTCCATCCCGTCCATAAAACTCCCAAGTACCATGAGGTCTTCCCTCTCTAAAGGCTTTCAAGTATATTTGTTTCCCCGCCTCATTATATTCTTCTTGTTTGCTATCCTTTCCATTGAACGCAAACTGTTGCTTAACACGAATATTTCCGTTTTCAAAGTAATCGAAGTTAGCACCATATTTTCCACCATCTTTGAATTGGTACTCATGACGCTTGTGACCACTTGGGTAATAGCCGATATTTTCACCATGCAGTTTGGCATTCATGAAATGACCTTCCAGCAATAAATGCCCTTCCTTATCATAATTTTTAAAGTCTCCTATTTTTGCACCCTCAGCAATGGAATAGATCAATTCAAGTTGCGTATTTGGAAAAAATGTTTTGAAGTAACCTGTAATAAAACCATCGCGATAATTGGCTTCCGTTTCTAAACCCCCACTTTCATAAAATGTTTTTGTGACACCATTAGGCTTTTGGTTTTTGTAGGAGATCTCCTTCTTGAGTATCCCGGACGCATAATATTCCTTCACAAATCCATCGGGCTTTCCTTTTACAAAAGAGCTCTCTTGCTTTAATATGCCCGTTGGAAAATAAGACTTGATACTGTCGACCAGTAAGTTGTTTTGATAGTAGGCTTGCTGGATTTTTTTTCCTTTCTCGTTATAGACTTCTACTACGCCATGTCGAAGGCCATTTTCATAGTTGATTTTCCGAATCAAAGTGCCATTCTGATGGTATTCATAAAATGTTCCCGATCGAACACCATTAACAAATGTTCCTTCTATTTCTACTTTACCATTGACAAAATACTTTTTGTATTTCCCTTCCATGGCTTGATTGTCAATAGAAACAAAGTACTGCTCTTGCACTTGCTTCCTCATCGGATCGTAATACTTCTTTACTTCTTTTTGAGAATAGCCTTGAAAACTAAGAAGTATCGATAGAATAAAAATAACTCTGGTAGTCATTGAGATCAGTATAACGAAATTTAATCGATGATGTTGTTGAAAGACCTCCTTTATTAACTTGTTATATTTTCTCAATAACAATCGCGGAGGCTCCACCACCACCATTGCAAATACCGGCCACTCCAATGGTAGAATTATTTTGCTTCAAGACATTGGCCAATGTGATAGTGATACGTGCACCAGATGCACCTAATGGGTGACCTAAAGATACTGCACCGCCATTGATGTTTACTTTAGCAGGATCCAAGCCTAATTTTATATTATTAGCAATGGCTACCGCTGAGAATGCTTCGTTGATTTCATAATAGCCAACATCACTCTTTTCAACGCCCGCCATTTTCATGGCTTTAGGAATTGCTAATGATGGAGTAGTGGTAAACCACATCGGATCTTGGGCAGCATCTGCAAAGCCTCTGATCTTCGCGATAGGGGTAATGCCTAATTCCTTTGCTTTTTCTTTGCTCATTAAAATGACTGCGGCTGCTCCGTCATTAATTGTTGATGCATTGGCTGCTGTGACGGTTCCTTCTTTGGTGAATACGGCTTTCAACCCGGGTATTTTATCAAAATTTACATTTTTGTATTCTTCATCTTCAGAAAATAAAGTGACATCGCCTTTCTTTCCGGTAATTTCAACAGGAATGATTTCTTCTTTAAATTTTCCAGCAGCCCACGCGGCTGCAGAACGCTTATAAGAGTTGATTGCATAGGCGTCTTGGTCTTGCCTGGAAATGTTCATTTCTTTAGCCGTATTGTCTGCACAAACACCCATAGCGCATCGATTGTAAACATCTGTAAGCCCATCGTAAGTAAGTCCGTCTATAACTTCACCATTGCCATATTTAAACCCATAACGAGCCTTCATCAGATAATAAGGAATGTTAGACATACTTTCCATGCCGCCAGTAAGTACCACATCATTTTGGCCCAGCATAATGGATTGGGCTCCTAGCATAATGGCTTTCATGCCCGAAGCACAAACTTTATTGATCAACGTGCAAGGAATGTTATAACCCAAACCTGCAGCCACAGCAACTTGTGTTGCTGGAGCTTGTTGTAAGCCTGCTGAGATTACATTTCCGAAAAACACTTCTTGGATTTGTTTTGGATCTAAATTTATTTTCTGAAGGGCACCTTTAATAGCTGTGGCGCCTAATTGAATGGCAGTTAAACTGGCAAGACTACCACCAAAGCTTCCAATAGGTGTACGAACTGCAGCGACTATATATACTTCTTTCATATTTTATCTATTAGTTATGAATGCTTTACAAAGTGCAAATATCTTAAATTTAAGCGAGTACTTCTTTCTTTTTTAAGTTGGTTAAATAAGCGGGATCCATAAGTGTTTTAGAACAAGCTTCAGCATGTGGAAGTTCATAGCGAAAGAAAAACTTCATCGTATGAATTTTACCTTCATAGAAATCGGAAGATTGATTTTGAAAACTACCGGATTCTAAGGCAACCTGAGCGATAGTCGCCTGTTTAAGCCATTGCCATGCGATAACCACATAACTTAATTGCTCCATAAATATCGTTGCGTCTGACAAATAGCGATTGATATCGCCTTGCTGAGCAAACTGACTAAGATGTTTCAAGACTTGATGGACGCGTTTTAGTTCCTCTTCCAATTCAGAAGCGTATGATTTTAACGGATCATAGGCAGATGCCTCTTTGATCACTTGGGAAATGGAGTCTGTTAAAATTTGCAACGCTTTCCCTTTCTCTATCACCACCTTCCGCCCCAGTAAATCGATTGATTGAATACCGGTCGTACCTTCATACAAGGAAGTGATCTTAATATCACGGTAATGTTGTTGCACCGGAAAGTCCATCGTGAAGCCATAGCCGCCCAGCGTTTGGATTGCTAATGCTACTGCTCTGCTGCCTTGTTCTGAGGAATACGTTTTTACAATAGGGGTAAGCAATTCCAATAACAAAAAGCTATTCTGTTTTTCTTCTCCATCCGTTGCATGTGCGATGTCTGAAAGTCGATTGCACTCCATGACCAATGATAGAGCCCCCTCGATAATTGCTTTTTGTGTAAGCAACATTCTCTGTACATCTGGATGATTAATGATAAGGGTAGGGGGTTTCAGTGGATCTTTTTCATTGGCTAATCTTCCTTGTGGCCTTTCATTGGCATATTGCAACGAAGCCTGGTAAGCAGCCATAGCAGTAGAGGCAGCACCCAGTCCTACACTGATGCGCGCTTCATTCATCATTTGAAACATATAACCCAAGCCTTTGTGTGGCTCGCCAACTAACCAGCCACGGCATTGATCTTTGTCGCCAAAAACCAAGTGAGTAGTACAATAACCTCGCTGCCCCATCTTTTGGAAATCGCCAGCGCAGAAAACATCATTGGGAGTAAGTGATCCATTATCCTCTGGCCAATATTTTGGAATAATGAATAGCGAAATTCCTTTTACTCCTGGAGGAGCACCCTCAATTCGTGCCAACGTTAAGTGAACAAAATTATCGCAGGCTTCATGCTGACCTCCGGAAATAAATATCTTTTGCCCTTTGATTTTGTAAAAACCATCACCCATTGACTTTGCGCTGGTTGTAATATCAGTCAACGAACTTCCTGCCTGGGGTTCGGTCAATGCCATCGTGCCCTGCCAATCACCGGCAAATATTTTTGGAACAAACTTCTTCACTTGTTCACTAGTTCCAAAGCTGGTAATAAGTGCGGCTGCACCAGCCGATAAACTAAAATACCCCTGACTGCTGTTGTTGGCAGACATGAAGATGTGTTGAGCCGTATTGAAGATCATCATGGGCAATTGCATGCCCCCAAATTCAAATTTGGAACCACCGCCAATCCAGCCATTCTCTGCTGCTTGCTTGATGATCGTTTTTAATTGTGGATGTGTTTTCACTCCACCATTCCCATCATATTGAGCTGGCTCTTCATCCATCGCTTTGAAATAGGGAGCCATGTCGCGATCTGCTAAGAGCTTTGCGGATTCTATCATCATCCAGGCTTCTTCCCAGTTTAAATGAGAAAAGTGAGGAAGAGCAAATACATCTTTAACATGGTGAACTTCTTGAAGAAGAAATTTGGTGTGTTCTATGCTGGTGTATCGCATGTTCTGGAATGTTAAATGTTAAATCTACTATGATGTATCTTGAATTATCTAGCAGCTCCACCATCAATTGTCAAGCAGATTCCGCTTACAAAAGACGCCTCATCGGAAGCTAAGTAAAGATACCCATTTGCAATATCTTCTGGAAGACCCCATTTGCCAACCGGAATATGTGCAAGGCTTTGCTTCCGAACCTCTTCCGGCATTGCATCGGTCATCGCAGTTTGAATAAAACCAGGGGCGATGCAGTTGGCAGTGATTCCGAATCGACCTAGTTCTAGCGCCCATACTTTGGTCATGCCGATAATGGCCGACTTTGTTGCCACATAATTGGTTTGACCATAATTTCCACGTATGGCTACATTAGAGGATGCAGATACAATACGCCCGTAATTTTGTTCTTTCATGATCGGCACCACCGCCTGCGTACAATTAAACACGCCCGTTAGATTAACAGAGATGACATCGTCCCATTCTTGCTTGGACATTTTTAGCAACGTGCGGTCTTTCGTGATCCCTGCATTGTTGATCAGAATATCAATTCGCCCAAAATGTTTGTGTGCTTCATTTACACCCTGAAGAACCTGTTCTTGATTCGCTACAGAAATTTTCGAGAAGATCGCTTCGTGTCCCTGTTTCTTTAAATCTTCTATCACCGTTTTTCCTTTTTCGGAAAGATCCCATAAGATAATTTTTGCTCCTTCTTTTGCAAAACGCTGTGCAGTGGCTAAGCCAATACCGTTCGCACCTCCGGTGATCAACGCAACTTTATTTTTTAGTCTCATGGAAATGAATGTTAAATGTTAAATGATGAATTTTGAATTAATACAGTGCAGTTAAGAGTTCACCTACATAGGCTGGTTTTTCTTCGCCTTCTATTTGAATAGTGCACTCCACGAAAAGCTTGATTCCATTATTGGGCATATCCTCAACATTTACAATTTTTCCGGTCATACGAATTCGACTACCTGACTTTACGACAACCGGAAAGCGGGCTTTGTTGAGCCCATAGTTGATAGCAGTAGTAGCTCCTTCAATTTCAATCAGTTCGTAAAAGAATTTAGCCGCCAATGACATGGTAAGATAACCGTGAGCAATTGTCTTGCCTCCCGGCATTTGTGCTTTGGCACGATCGACATCCACATGGATCCATTGGTTGTCTTGAGTGGCGTGAGCAAACTCGTTTATTATCTCTTGAGTAACAGTAAACCAATCGCTTACACCTAGTGATTGACCAACATATTTTTTGATGTCAGGCAACTTGATCTTTAATGGTTTAGCAATAATTTGTTCTGGTTTTTTTTCTTTCACCGAATCCACTTTTGGAGCAGGAAAATCTTCTTTCCAATTTCTTACTTTCACAACTGCTTTGCCAATCACCTTTCGGTTCATTAAGTCTTCTAACGCTTGAGGGGCTTCTTCCAATGAATAGACTTTGTGAATATGTTGCTTGATTTTGCCCGACTTCATCCAAGACAAGAGTTCACCTAAATTTTGTAAGCTCTGTTGTGGTTCACGCTCCGCAAAACTTCCCCAGAATACGCCCATAATAGAGCATCCTTTTAACAGCGGTAAATTCGCGGGGAATTGCGGAATCTCTCCGGTGGTGAAGCCGACCACCAAGTACCTGCCTTTCCAGGCAATCGAACGCAAGGCTTGTTCAGCCAATTTTCCACCCACCGCATCATAGATTACATCAACGCCTTTCTCTTGTGTAATCTCTTTTAGTCGAGCACGTAGGTCTTCTTCTAAATAATTGATTAGATAATCGGCACCTTTCTCTTTACAGGTATTCAATTTCTCTTTGGAAGAAGCAGCTGCTATTACTGTGGCTCCCATTACTTTTCCTAATTCAACAGCGGCTAAGCCAACACCACCAGCTGAGCCTAATACCAATAAGGTTTCTCCTGATTTTAGCTGTGCACGATCTTTTAAAGCATGATAAGAAGTGCCATACGTGTAAAGGGTGCATGCTCCGTTGATAAAGTCCATTTCCGGTGGCATGGGAAACACACGATTTGCCTTAACGACCACTTGCTCTGCAAAACCACCCCATCCACAAAGTGCAACAACTCGATCACCTGTTTTTAGATGTTTTACTTTTTCTCCAACTGTTTCAATAATTCCTGAAACTTCTCCACCCGGAGAAAAAGGCAGATCCGGTTTGAATTGATATTTATTTTGAATGATAAGCAGGTCTGGGAAGTTGACGCCACAAGCAAAGACGTTGATAACGACTTCATCTGGTTTTGCAATAGGAGGGGAGGTTTCTTCGCACACCAAGGAATCAGGAAGACCAAATTCTTTACAAACGACTGCCTTCATGTTGTAACAATTTTAATTCAACAATCCTTTCCTTCCTAAATCGTACTTCGCACCCTATAAATCTTAAATCTGTCTTCTCAAATTACCAGTCAGGTTTGCCTTTGTCTTTGGGCTTGGTGGCCTTGCGTTTGTTTTGTTGCAGGTATTGCACTTCCTGATTTTTCATTGCTTCTAAAATCATCTTCGCTTTTTCCTCGCTCATCTGCATCTCTTTCAATTTCTCAGACACAGAGGGGGGGATGTCTTTCTTGTCTTTGTTCTTCTCTTGTTCCTCTTTTTCCTTTTGTTCTTTCTCTTTTTGCTCCTTCTCCTTTTGATCATTCGGGTCTTTCTCTTTTTGATCTTTCTTGTCCTGATCTTTTTTATCCTGATCTTTCTTATCCTGGTCTTTCTTATCCTGATCTTTTTTCTCTTGATCCTTTTTCTCTTGATCTTTTTTGTCGTCTTTTTTCTGATCTTTTTGATCTTTCTTTTGATCTTCTTTTTTATCCTGATCTTTCTGATCTTTATTCTTTTGTTGATCTTGTTTCTTTTTCTCTTCTAATTTCTTTTTGACTACTTCATAATTGTATCTCGCCTCATCATTTTCGGGTGCGGCTTTTAAGGCTTGTTTAAAATACTGTAATGATTCTTCTAATTTTTCCTGGTTGTTGGCCATCACACCCAATTGCTGGTTGGCAACAGAATTAATTTTCTTGTTTGAACTTTGTGCCAATTGCTGATAGGTATTAATCGCTTGCGCAGTATCATTGGCTTGAAAATAGGCACTTGCCAGATTCGCTCTCACTTCTTCTTCATTAACGCCTAATGAATCAATCAAGTAGGTATATTTTTTAATTGCGGTTTTAAAATCACCGGATAGGAAAGCTTTTTTAGCCTCTGATTTGGCTGAATTAATTTTACCAATCTTATCCAGATCAGTGAATAGAAAGGAAGTAGCTAAAAAGATGACTAAAAATTTCATATCCTCACTGTTCTAATACTTACCAATATATCTAAGACTAATAATAGGAGGGCAGCTAGCAAAAAATAAAAATAGCGGTTGGCCGACACATCCACGAAACGGGCATCGCGAACTTGACCCTCAATTTTGCTGATCGTACTTATCAATCGGTTTACATCGTTTCTGCTTTGGTTAATTTCAAAATATTGTCCGTCAGTTTTGCTAGCTAGAGCCTTTAACGAACTGGTATTCAATTTTGATATAACAGTATTCCCTCGTTGATCTGTTTTATAGCCGCGTCCCGATTGAATTTGACTCCCTTTTTCAGTACCTACACCAAGGGTAAAAAGCTTAATGTCCTTTTCTTCTACCTCCCGGGCAATTTCATCGGTATCTTCTCCAAAATCTTCGCCATCACTGATCAGGATAATTACTTTTGATTTTTGTTGAGCACTAGCCCCTTCTTGTTCATCAATTTTTTTTAGCGCCATCCTTAAGGGTGGGCCAAAATCGGTGCCGCTAGATGGTACCAGACCGCTATTCATGGTTTCAATAAATAAGTTAAGTGCATTTTGGTCGTAGGTAAGAGGGCATTGCATAAACGCCTCCGATGAAAATATAATGACGCCCACCCGATCTGAGTTGAAGGCATCCACTATTTTCTTCATTTCATACTTGACTTTCTCCAGACGTGTTGGTTGCACATCAAAGGCATCCATTGATTTAGAAAGATCGACACAGATCATGATGTCTTTACCAATTGATTTAATTTCTCTTTTTGAACCTCCAAAGGTGGGACCCAGAAAAGCAATGAGCAGAAGGGCCAGAAATGCTGAACGAAGAACCAGCTTTACAAAAATTGTTGAGAAGGGCGTATTTAATCTTTTACTGATGCGTATCACTTTTATCAAATAGATGCTGTAAAAGACTACAAAGAGCACAATTATCAGAACCTCTGCCCACCCAAATTCACGAAACCAGATCATCTTTAGAAAGAATAGCAACAAAATTAAAAAAGCCTTGCGATTTGCAAAGCTTTTGGTGTCAGGTGGCCATCCCGAAAGCTTTCGGGAGAACAGACGACCTTGGCGCATAAGCGCCACGCGATAGATCTTCCAGAAAACGTTTAGCACCTCTTGTTTTGATTTTGGTCTCGAGTTGCACTGCTTCAGCCCGAGTTGGAAGTTGCGTTTTCCAAATTACTTCCCAGGGAATCCCACTTCGGATTGACTTCGTTTCACCACTGTTATGTTCGAATAATCGATTTTCTAGATGGTGAGTAGAGCCTGTGTAGTGCTTTTCAGTCGACACGCTGAACAAGATGTAAACGGTAAATTCCATATACAAAAAAAGCTTCCCGAAAAATCAGGAAGCTTATTAAGTCGGGGTGGCCAGATTCGAACTGACGACCTCTTGGTCCCAAACCAAGCGCGATACCGGGCTACGCTACACCCCGAAATTTTTTTTAACCTAGATTCGTACCTGCGACCTTGGCGCCAGAGCGCCACGCGATACCGGGCTACGCTACGCCCCGAACAATTTTAAACGAGGCGCGAAGATATAAAAACATCTTAACTCGCCAACAATTTTTGTGATCCCGGCTGGATTCGAACCAGCGACCTACTGCTTAGAAGGCAGTTGCTCTATCCAGCTGAGCTACGAGACCAGAATAATTTTGAGC
>JANPBK010000035.1:0-1843 GCA_031430395.1 Cyclobacteriaceae bacterium | reverse complement strand
AGAGTGTCTCTGCAAATCGATTGGTGGGTGATATGGTAAAATTATCAAGATCTCCCACGGGCACGGCCTGGTCACCTGCAGTACTTCCCTTATCCGCATCATCAGACATGATGCTGGTAACAGAAATAAACGCAAAACCATGAATGTCGCCATCTCCAAATGAACTTCCTTGTAATAAGCTACTGTAAACTCCAGTCACTAATTTTGACGCCAGATCAGGATCTGATTTAGTAGACACTCCGCCTTGAACAGGTACCTCCAAAAAATTATCAGTACATGATAAAATGAGTACAGACACAAATAAAAGCAAGAGGGGTATTCGAATGAGTATCTTCGTTTTCATTTTTCTATTCTTTAATTCCTCAAATTCTTCTAACCAATTTCAATGACCACTAAAACCCAATATTGACACCTACCGCAATCGTTCTGGTTGTTGGGTAGGCACTCAACTCAATCCCCGAATTAAGCGGATCACCCGGCAACTCGGCCGTAAATCCGCTATAACTTTTATAGGTAAATAAATTCTGTGAAGTAATGTAGGCACGTAAACTTGTGATTTTCATGCGCTCCAATAGTGCCGGAGGAAAAGTATAACCTACAGTTAAATTATTGACTCTTATAAATGATCCGGACTCGACAAAATAATCGGAGGCCAATTGATTGCCTGTATTTGCTGACGGTTGTGATTGGGTTTGATTCGATGATGTCCACCGACTGTATACCAATTCCTTTTCAATATTATCCTCGCCCTTTACACGAACCGCTCTCTTTCCATTGTACACTTGATTGCCCGTATTGCCATAAATGGCTAAACTAAAATCCCACGCTTTGTAGTTCACAGAAAGATTAATTCCATAATATGCTTTCGGTTGATAGGACCCGGCAAACACGCGATCATTATCATCGATGACTCCGTCTCCATTCACATCTAAATACCTGAAATCACCACCCTTCGCGCTTGGCTGAATGATTTTACCATTCTTATCCGTATAGGCAGCTGCTTCTGCATCTGAATTAAATACACCTATTGTTTTTAGCACATAAAAACTTCCGATGGCAAGGCCATTATCAGAGAAGGTAGTGAATCCCTGGCTTGCCCCAATATATCCATCCCGGATGGCTTGCCCACCATTTAAGGCAACTACTTTGTTTTGATTGAACGTAATATTTCCACCAATAGAATAAGATAAATTTTCATTGATTCGATCTTTCCAATTTAGCATTGCTTCTAAGCCAACATTTTGGATGGAGGCTGCATTCGTTAATATGACCCCATCAACATCTCCTACAGTTCTTGGAATGGGCACATTGATCAATGCATTTTTAACCGTCTTGTTATAATAATTTACTTCGCCTGTTAACTTGGATTGCAAGGCAGAAAATTCCACGGCAAAATCAATTTCTTCGGTCGTTTCCCATTTAATATTTGGATCCTTGATTTGATTTATTTGAGCACCGTTGGTAGCCGGTGAAACACTTCCATTAAAGGGATAGGGTCTATTTAATGAGACTGTTTGTGTAAAGGCATCCGTTGGAATTCGGTCGTTGCCCACCACGCCATACGAAGCACGTACTTTCAGCAAATCAAATATGTTTTGATTCTTCATAAAAGATTCTCTGCTCAAAACCCATGCAAAGCCCACGGATGGATATTGTTGCCACCGATTTTGTTTTGGCAAACGGGAACTGCCATCGCTTCGAACAGTAGCAGTCAATAAATATTTTCCTTGATAGGAATAATTGACCCTTGCCAAATATGAATTTCTTGCCCAGCCATCACCTCCTCCATCATTTTGAGAACTGTTTGCATCGCCAACTCCAATGTACCAAAGGCTTGGATCTG
>JANPBK010000034.1:0-1927 GCA_031430395.1 Cyclobacteriaceae bacterium | reverse complement strand
CATTTGCACACTGTGCACTAATGTTGCTCCACCACGAATAGCGGCTGCTACGTGTACGGCTTCCATCATTTCTTCTTTGGTTATGCCACGTTTTAACCCGTCTCCTGTGTAAGCATCGATGCAATACGGGCATTGAACTGTATGAGAAACAGCTAGAGCAATTAATGATTTTTCACGGGCGGTGAGGTCACCCTCTTTAAACACATCACCATAATAAGAGAAGAATTTATCAGCGAGGTTTTTATCCCATTCACTAATGGTTCCGAATTTTTTTAGGTCTTCAGGGTTGTAGTAAGAATGATCCATAGTTAGAGGGTTAATTGAGTTTGCATTACAAGCTTAATAAAAAAATTAATTCTGTTTTATCGATTGGCCGACAATTGAATGTATTTACGAACATAATACCCCAAATATATTTTAATCGTTCATTTTAGCGATCAATTCTTTCATCAATTTATAGCAAACCATGGCCGTCATGTTATGGATATCCCGAATGGGATTGTATTCGACTAAGTCTGCCCCAACAATAGGGACGGTAATTTGATGAATAATCTGAATGAGTTGTCGCGTTGATAGACCACCCGGTTCATGATGAGAAACGCCTGGTGCAAAAGCAGGATCTAATGAATCGATATCCAAAGAAATATAAAGAGGACTCTGTAGGTGTTGAATAAAATCGAAGCTGAAATCTTTCATCTCCACTACGTTCACATGATACTTGTTGGCTTGCTCGCGTAGATGAGAGGTGTTGCAACGGATGCCTACTTGTGTAAGCGACTTAATTTTTCCTTGCTCTGCGAGACGCGCGAATGGCGAAGCATGAGAATATGGATTGTTGTCAAAATTTTCATACAAATCGCCATGCGCATCAATATGCAGTACATGTAAGTCTTTATATTTATCTGAATGCGCGTCAATGATAGGATAGGAAACAGAGTGATCGCCACCTAAACATAGAATCTTATTGGATGATTTTAATTCTTTCGCAAGGGCTTCTTTAATCGCTGTAAACCCTTTAGTGGAGTCAGTCGTTTCAAAATGGAGATCTCCTTTATCGATATAAGCCGTTCCACTTTTTATTTCTGCTCCACTTTCTGAAAACAAATTGGCGGAGCCCTCTCTTTCTATCAGCATGATTCTAGCGGGCGCAAGAGCCGGACCTTTTAGAAAAGACGAGTTGGCATCAAAGGGTATCCCGAGAATGGTAACCATTTAGAAGTTGGGCGATAGTAAGTATTTGTTATAAAAGTCATCAATGGCTTTCACTGCATCTTCCGGGGTATCGACTACACTAAACAAGTCTAAGTCTTCAGGACTAATCATTTTTTCAGTCACCAATACCTTTTTGATCCAGTCAATCATTCCAGCCCAGAATTTTTTACCTACCAATACGATCGGGAACCTCCCAATCTTTTTCGTTTGAATCAAGGTAAGCGCTTCACTTAATTCATCTATCGTACCGAATCCACCGGGCATCACGATAAAGCCTTGCGAGTATTTTACAAAAATCACTTTGCGCACAAAGAAATAATCGAACGTGATCAGCTTATCCGGATCGATGTAGATGTTTCCTTTTTGCTCATGGGGCAGATAAATATTTAAGCCTACCGATTTTCCGCCTGCTTTCTTAGCGCCTTTGTTTCCTGCCTCCATGATACCGGGGCCACCACCGGTAATTACACCATAGCCTTGGTGAACTAATTGTTCGGCAATTTCTTCCGCTATCTTATAAAAGGGATTGGAGGGTTTGATGCGTGCAGAACCAAAGATGGTAACGCATGGACCTATTTTTGCCATTTTCTCAAAGCCCTCTACAAACTCACTCATCACTTTGAAGATCACCCACGAGTCGGAGCTTTTGATTTCAGCCCAATCTTTATCTTTAAATGCCTTGCGGATGCGGTGCTCTTCTTCCAGCGGTAGGGGC
>JANPBK010000033.1:0-6458 GCA_031430395.1 Cyclobacteriaceae bacterium | reverse complement strand
GTTTGATTGGAAAGAAAGAAGCATGTGTTTATGATAAAGAAATCAAGGTGCCTATTTTTGAATTGAAGGTGCCAAATGTATTTACCCCTGAACAGTCTTCGGGATTCAATGATTTTTTTGAAATAGAATATGGCGGAAAGTCTATAGTATTGTCAGGCATTAATGTATCAATTGTAATTTTGAACCGATGGGGGGGCAAAGTGTTCGAAAACAAGAACTATAAAAATGATTGGACTGCATTCGATCAGCCTGCAGGCACCTATTATTATGAGACAAAGATAGAAGGGGAGACTACCTGCAAAGGGTGGGTACAGGTCGTTAAGTAGTTGTTAATTATTTTTGGAAGTAATTAAAAAATAGAGATTACATTTATTAAACCAAGAGCTGGTTTATATCATGAGAATAGTACTATGCCTACTTTTATTGATGCAAATGTTCCTTGCCTCCGGGCAGGTGAATGACATTAAAAAGGCCTCTTCGGGAAATTCAAAAAGTGGTGGAGGCGATAGTAGGAGTAGTTCTGGAGGCAATGGATTTTTTGTTAATTTTTTTGTGGATGCCTTAAGCGGCTTGGCCGATTGGCAACAGTATAAATTAAAAAAGAAGGAGTTAAATCCTTACATAGTATCACTTGATATGATCGCTCCCTTGGCGATTCAGCCTTCACGTTATTATTTGTTCAACCCGCGTATTAGAGGAAACTGGGGCTTGTTTTCTACTGATTTTAGAGTGAATTACCTTTTACAGGAAACAGCGAATGGAAAAGAGGACTTAAGTTCATTAGACTGGCAAATTATTCAATTGAATATAGTTACGACTCGACACGTGATTGGCCGAGTGGGAGTTGGTTTTATGAAGGAAAATTTCGGAGGAAGAGAATCTTTTTTTGAATCAACGTATGGAGTATTTGTCCAATCGAATAACAAAAAAATGGGTGGATCTTTGGAATTTCGACTGGCACAAGATTTTTATACCGGTGCAGTACCACGATTGGAATGGGGCGCTCAATATGAGCAGCGTTTATTTTCTAGTGGATACTGGAATACCTACTTCACCATAGGTGGAGTTTACCAACGCTACTATGAATCTATTTCAGTTTGGGGTATTCAAGCCGGGTTGGCCTTTAGAATTTTCTCACCCCCGATTCAACGCGAGCCTTGAAACTGTTTCTCCAATGGCTAATGACGAAGTAGCTGCTGGTGATGGTGCGTTACAAACATTGATTACGCCTTTCTCTTCCATGATCAAAAAATCATCAACGAGTCCACCGGTACGGTCACATGCTTGTGCACGAACACCTGCACCCCCCTCCACTAAATCGCATTCTTGAATTTCGGGAATTAACTTTTGTAAGGCTTTGGTAAAAGCAGCTTTTGAGAATGAACGGTACATTTCACCCATTCCGGTTTTCCAATATTTAGCGGCCACTTTTTGGAAACCTGGCCAAGCCAAGGTTTCAAATAGCTCCGCGAAATTGATTTGTGATTTTTTATACCCTTCACGCTGGAAGGCAAGTACTGCATTCGGACCTGCCTCAATGCCTCCCTCTATCATGCGCGTAAAATGAACGCCTAAGAATGGAAAGTTAGGATCAGGAACAGGATATATTAAATTCTTTACTAAGTATTCTTTCTCCTTTTTTAGTTTAAAATATTCTCCTCGAAAGGGGATGATCTTTACGTTTAAATTTTCAGTGGTCATGCGAGCGACTTTGTCAGAGTAGAGTCCTGCACAGTTAATAAGCAATTTAGAAGTATAGGTTTGCCTGGAAGTCTCAACAGTTACCTCTCCGGTTGCGGTAATGATGTTGATTACTTTTTCGCCTAAATTTATTTCAGCACCTTGTTGTCGTAATACTTCGCCATACTTCTCAGCCACTATTTTGTAATCGACTATACCTGTTTGTGGAACAAAGATCCCTTCTATTCCATTGACGTGGGGTTCATAGTCTTTCAATGCTGATTTCGAAAGCTTCTTTAAATTAGCTAAGCCATTTTCTTCACCTCTTACAAAAAGATTTTGAAGCAGTGGCCTTTCTTTTTCAGATGTAGCTACAATTATTTTTCCACAAAGATCAAAAGGAATCCCATGCTGACGACAAAAGTCTATCAACAATTGATAGCCTCTCAGACAATTAGAGGCTTTTAAACTTCCGGGTTTGTAATAAATACCGGAATGGATGACGCCACTGTTGTTTCCTGTTTGGTGTTTAGCTAGTTCTTTCTCTTTTTCAAGAAGCAGAACTTTATAACTCGCATTTGACTTTTTTATTTGTAGGGCGGTAGCCAGCCCCACAATTCCACCACCGATAATGATCACATCGTACCTCACGTGTTTCAATTTTTCCTAAAAATAGAAAATTAATCAAGATGAGATGATTCATTTGAGCATCATTCGGTTGATGAGTCAATTCCGAAGCGCACCTGAATCCGTTAGTAGCTCACTATCAATCTTTGATGGGCCTGATTCGTACGTTCAAAGAAGACTCCACAATGACCAAATGATTCGGAGGTAGCATGGTCCAATCTTTATCATCAGTTAGCTTTTCTGAAACTACTAAAACAGCATTGTCATCATCCTTTGGTGCCTCTAAGCGGGTATTCCCATCCTCTACAACATACCGACTTCCCTCAGAATGGTACATGGTTAACGGCTCTTCCTTAGGATCGCTTACATAGCGTGTAGCTACGAGAAAATGCCCATTGGTAAAGACCATATTCAGATAGGCGGGCTCTTTAATCCCATACTCAATCATTAATTTTTTTACCGAGATAAAAGTTTTATCAAAGGAGTCCGCGACCGCATCAGGAGTAACTGTTTTATGATTTTGAAAAAGAGTATTAAGTAAGAGAGCAAAAATATGTTCTGAATCCGTTTGTCCTTTAATCCAATTATAGAGCTCATCCGTCAAGGGCTCTCGTATGTGCCTCTTAATTTTACCGAATTCCTCTACACCTCCGTTATGCGCCATCAATATATTCTTATACTGAAAGGGATGACAATTGGATTCAGAGACATCACCAACGCTGGCAGCCCGTACGTGCGCGAGCATACAATCTGTTTTTATTTTCGGTGCCAGATTACGTAGGTTACGATTGCTCCACGCAGGGTTCACAGATACGAAAGTGATTGGCTCATAGTTTACTTCAGGTACGTACCAACCTACACCAAATCCATCGCCATTCAGTGGCTCCTCAATTTCACGAGCGTTAATGCTTTGGTTTATTAACGAATTCTTTGGTTGATAAAGCAAATTATCAATGATGATGGGAGTGCCTTTATAGGCCATGAGTCTGCACATAGCTGGAAGATTTGTGAAAAGATACAAAAAAAGCCACTGGCATTAACGCCAATGGCCGCTTGTTTATGGAACGATGTATTACTTTTTGTCGGCTTTCTTTTCGAACTTCATAGAAACAGAGTTCATACAATACCTCAATCCCGTAGGTTTAGGGCCATCTCTAAATACATGGCCTAAATGACCACCACAGCGGGCACATTCTACCTCATCCCGTACCATACCATAACTGTTATCAACACCTACAATAACTGAGGCTTCATTGATGGGCTGATAGAAACTGGGCCAGCCGGTTCCTGATTCAAACTTAGTTTCTGAACTGAATAATTCAAGATGACAGGCGGCACAATAGTAGATTCCAGTTTCATGATTATCCCAATTTTCTCCCGTAAACGCTCGTTCTGTTCCTTTCTCACGAAGCACTTCATATTGGAGGGGCGTTAACAGTTTTTTCCATTCGGCATCTGTCTTTTTGATGGTAGCGATGGTTTTAGGAGCTTGTTGGGTAGGTTTGGTTTGACAACTGACTGTAAGAATAATGCTGTTTACCAATAAGATCATCAAGATGGGATTTTTCATTTGATATAGTTTATATGCAATTGTATGCTTTAATACAGTCAAAAGGGTCAAAAGGTTTTATGATTCGTGGTTTGTGTCAATTGCGTGACAAATAGCTACAAACCTTTTTGATGTTGGAAAATCTTCTTTTTTCAATAATTAGTAAAGGACGGCTATGCTACTTTTGGGGCTAAATCGTCTACTTTAAGTATACCAAGTAGTTATAAATTGAATTTATGAGGATCATCGCAATTCTAGCTTTTGTTTTTTTAAGATCTTTGCCTTTAAGTGCGCAGAATTACCAAACCTATACACTTTACATTCATGGTTTTGCTAAGTTTGTTCAATGGCCCGAAGAACAAAAAAAGGGTGATTTTGAAATTTTAATCCTGGGGGAGTCGCCAATTATAGCTGAACTCCAAAAGATGGCAGATAAGAAGAAAGTTGGAGACAGAGTAATTAAGGTGATCAAGATTAATTCAATGAATGAGTTTCGCAAAGGCCATATGCTTTTTATTCCATCTGAACATTCAGGTCAGCTTATAGACGTGTTAACCAAGGTGGGGGATAAGTCAACGTTAGTTATAACTGAACAAGCAGGTCAAGGCTCAAAAGGGAGTGATATTAATTTTATTACCAAAGAAGGAAGACTAGCTTTTGAATTAAATCAATCGGCATTGTCTAAACATAAACTAAAAGCTGCCAATGAATTAACCAGATTGGCAATAATTATCTGACAACTACAAAATGGAAAATTCCTCAATTAAGAAAAAGTTTAACATCCGTTTAAAAATTGGCAACAAAATTTTTGGCGGTTTTTTGGTACTGATTGTTTTGTTCGCTATTAATGCCAGCATCATATTCCTCACCGGAAATAAAATAGATAACAGTGTGATGTCCTCTTCAGAAACCGTTAATCCATCCAAAGATGGAATTAATGAATTGATCACGCTGGTACATCGCTCTCGTATGCTGGCCACTAACTGGGTTTTCCTTCAAACGAATGATGATGACAAGGCTGCCCTTCGTCAGATTATTAACTTGGAATATCCTTCTAATAAGGAGAAGATTGTCAAACTAATGAAAAATTGGGATGCCGATAGTACGATGTCTACGTTTAAGAAAGATAGCTCACAACGATCTTTAATGACGAAAGCATTCAATAAATTCGATTCATTGTTGAGAGGCACGAGTGAGAATATTATCAATACACTTACAGGCTTTGATGCATATGAAGATCCGACTACTAAATTACTGGCTGGCGATTATGTAGATCAGGTAATCATTCCTCAATCGAATGATATCATTAAAATTCTTTCTAGAATCAAAGAGAAACAGGAAGCGCTCACCGTTCAAACGGCCTCCGAATTAAGTAGTTCCTCCCGCAACCTGAGAACCATTACACTGGTCCTTGGTTTAGCGATCATTGTAATTGGTCTATTAAGTGCTACACTGTTGGTACGCAACATCACCGGTCCGATCAATTACATCAAAGAGGTGGTGATAAAGTTGGGTCGTGGTGAGTTGGTTGATGATAAGAAAAAAGTCTTTAGCAATGACGAAATCGGAGAGATGGCAGTAGCTACAGATAATTTAGTTACAGGATTGAAGGCAACAACCGTTTTTGCTGAAAATATTGGAAGCGGAAAGTATGATTCAGAGTTTACGCCTTTGAGTGATCATGATGTGCTTGGCAATGCCTTGCTTAACATGCGCGCAAATTTGGCAAAAGTAGCAGAAGAGGATAAGAAACGCAGTTGGGCAACGGAAGGTGTTGCTAAGTTTGGGGAGATCCTTAGAGGAAACAACAGCGATGTCCAAAAACTGTGTGATGAAATCATCGGTAGTTTAGTAAAGTATTTAAAAGCAAATCAAGGAGCACTTTATATCATTGATGAAGCAGATGCTGGCGAAGAAAAAACAATGTCCATGATTTCGTGCTATGCGTGGGATAAGAAAAAGTTTATCAATCAGAATATACATAAAGGCGAAGGTTTAGCAGGGCAAGCTTGGCAAGAAATGGATACTATTTACATTACCGATGTTCCACAAAATTACATTCGGATAACGTCTGGCTTGGGCGATGCCAACCCAACCTCCATATTGATAATGCCTTTGAAAGTAAATGATCAGATTTTTGGTGTGGTGGAATTAGCATCATTCCTTAAAATGGCTGATTTTGAAATTGATTTTGTGAAGAAAGTGGCTGAAAGTATTGCGTCTACCGTCTCCACGGTAAAAATTAATGAACGAACTCAAAAGTTATTGACAGAATCTCAACAGATGACAGAAGAGATGCGAGCGCAAGAAGAAGAAATGAGGCAAAACATGGAAGAGTTGCAAGCAACTCAAGAAGGGATGAAGAGGCAAGAGAATGAGTTGATTCAATCCATGGAAGAAAAACTAAAAGCCGTGCAAGATGAAGCGCGCACAAAAGAGAAAGAATTACTTGCTCAGATTGAGCAGTTGAAGAAAAAGAATGCAGTCTGAAAACAAGGAGATAAGTTACTTTATCTCTAAAAGGTAAAACAGCTATTCTAGGTTAAATCAAAAATCCCCTCCGTCTGAGGGGATTTTTGTTACCTAAACCTAAACCTATGAG